>CAZFUO010000058.1:0-11377 GCA_964522065.1 uncultured Bacteroidales bacterium
TGATATGGACAGTCCTTGGCTTTGTTGGGGGGATAGGGTTTGTTTTTGGGAAAGAATTTCTTACTCATTTTAAGAAAAAAACTATTTAAACTTTTGTAAAAACTTAAATAAGTCTTTTTAAGTAAAACTTGCGTTTTGGAAAGTAAATTTAGCAGTCTGGCCGGTAAGATTCAAAAGAATAAAATACTTATTCAGAATTTCTCGTATCTTTCAGTATTGCAGATATTTAATATATTAATTCCACTTATTACATATCCTTATTTAATTAGAGTACTTGGAAAAGAGACTTATGGATTAGTAATCTATGCACAAGTCGTTGCTACATATCTGCAAATTATTGTTGATTTTGGATTTGATACTTATGCAATAAAAGAAGTCAGTTTAAATAGAGATAATAGAAAAAAGCTAAGTGAGATTTTCAGTAGTCTTTTTATATTAAAAGGTATTTTGTTTTTGTTTTCTTTATTTATTTTGGGTATTGTATTACATTTTATACCTGAATCAGGGAGTCACAATGCGCTTTTTTGGCTGAGCATGTGGCTCTGTTTATATAATGTAATTTTCCCTGTATGGCTTTTTCAAGGACTGGAGAAAATGAAATATATAACATTATTAAACCTGACTAGTCGAACAATCTTTCTTATTTTAATTTTTATTTTAATCAAATCGCCTGAGGATTATTTGCTAGTACCGACAATAAACGGAATTGGAGCAATTGTTGCCGGAGGAATTGCTATTTATATTTCCTTTAATAATGAAAAGATACATTTTATAATTCCTTCTTTTAAGGTCTTACGAACATATCTAAAGAATTCTCTGGATTTTTTTATTTCAACCGTTTCAGTAAAAATATTTGTTAGTTCAAATAAATTTTTAATCGGAACCTTTTTGGGACTTGCTGAATTAGCATATTATGATTTAGCAGATAAAGTGGTTTCAATTTTCAGAAATATACCCCTTGATGTTGTAAAAAATACTATTTATCCAAGAGTAGTAAAAAGCAGAAATGCAGAAATATTGAAAAAGACAACTATCATAATGAGTATATATGCCATATTAGCTGTGGCTTTTTTGAATGTTTTTACTTCAAAAATTGTTCTATTATTTGGAGGTGAAGATATGCTGCCAAGCATAAATGTTATTAGATTATATTCTATCATAATTTTGACAAATCACATAACCAATTACTATCTAACTGTAGGACTTTGGTCGTTTGGCTATGTGAAAGTTTTTAGAAATATGATGATAATATCTTCAATCATGTATCTAATCATTTATTCTGTTTTCTGGTTATCAGGTGCAATAAACATTTATACAATCACTTTAACTCCAATAATTATAGATGTATACTTATTAATACATGTATTTGTTTTCTGGAGAAGTATTAGGGATAAAATTTAAGACTAAAATGCAACTTAATAAAGATACAATTTCCTTTTCTATTGTAACTGTTGTCTTTAATGGTTTTAATGAAATTGAAAGAACAATAGAAAGTTGTGTTGGTCAAGATTATACGAATTATGAGTATATTATTATTGATGGCAAAAGTACAGATGGTACGACAGATATAATAAATAAATATCTAAACAAAATAGATGTTTTCATTTGTGAACCAGATAATGGTATCTTCGATGCAATGAATAAAGGTATATTTTCTGCTAATGGTGATTTCTTATTATTTATGAATTGCGGCGATTGTTTTTATGATAATAAAGTACTGGCAAATGTTGTTGAAAAACTTAAAAACATTGATTGTTTACCCGATGTGATATATGGTAATACACTTTTTAAGTTCAAAGACGGAAATTTAAAAGTGAAGCCATTACCACTTGATATGATTGCCAGAGAAATGGTCTTTTGTCATCAAAGTTCCTTTTTTAAGACAGAATTGTTGAAACTTATACCATTTGATTTAAAATATAAACATGCTGCTGATTACAATATGGTTTATAAATACTATTATTCTAAAAGGCATTTTTGTTATTTGGATATTTTTATTGCCGTTTTTAACCAGCTAGATGGTAATACAATCAGAAATTATAAGCGAAGTACTATAGAACGTTTTTCAATACATGATGATTATGGTTCTTTGAAAAATTGTTTCTTAAAAAACAAGACTATTTTCAGAATTTGGCTTGGCTTGTTTGTGAAAAAATGTACTCCTTCAAAATTGGAATCATTTATATTTCGTAGAAAGTATAAAAATACGTTATTGAAATAGGGTTTTGTGAAAGTTATAACTAATAATTCTCAAAGGTTGTAATGCCTGTAACTAGTTTTACATATTCGACACCATATATAGTTTTTCTATTATATTTGGTCGTTCTTTGCCTGTTAGAGTTCAGAATGCTGAAGTTCGGACAGGATATCAAGTATATTAGATTAGCTACCATAACCGGTTTTTTGTTTTTTTTTGGCTTAAGAGGTTATGTGTTTACTGACTGGTTAATTTACTATCCTATTTTTGATAAAATGCCTACTATATGGGATGGTGGATTATTTAGTGTAATGGATAGTGAAATAAATCAAATTGTCGAATCTGATGTAGAACTTGGTAAAGCCGGATATGAGATTGGTTTTGTATATTTTACTTATTTTTTTAAATCAATTATTCCGAACTATTTTGTTTGGATATTTTTTAATGTTTTAATAGATGTAATACTTCTAGATGTATTCTTCAGACGTTATTCTTCGTATTATGTATTAGGTTTTATCTTTTTCGTTGCCATGGGAGGTCTTCTGATCGAATGCAATTTGGTAAGAAATATAAAAGCGATTTTAATATTTCTGTGTTCTCTGAAATATTTGCAAGAAAGAAGGATTATACCGTATATGGCTTTAAATATTTTAGGCTACTTGTTTCATACAAGTGCACTTATTTACATGCCGTTATATTTCTTTTTGCATAAAGAATGTCCTAAATGGTTAATGTGGGCAATTTTTATAGTTGGAAACATTATTACATTACTGCATATAGGTTATTTGCAACCAATAATGATAGCATTTTCAGATATAATAGGAGGCAGGTTAGCAGTACAAATAAAGCTTTATTTTGCTTTGGATAGATATAGTCAGGCATATGGAATAAGTATCGGGTATATAGAGAGAGTTATAACGTACTTGCTAATACTATTTTTTCAGAATCAATTAATACAAAAAGATAGGCGAAACATTCTGTTTATTAATGCATACATTATATATTTTATAGTATTCTTCTTCTTCTCTGAAGTTATGATTGCCGTTGAGCGTTTAACATTAATGTTTATTTTTTCATATTGGATATTGTATCCGGAATTATATAGCCTGATAAAATCAACATCCAGGAAATATCCTGCTTTTGCTATACTTATTTCATTTTGTGTCTTAAAAACTGCAACTAGTTCATCGAATTTTTTAGCGAAATATGACAATTTGCTTTTTGGAATTGAAAGTTATGATGTAAGAGAAATGAATCATGATAATAATGTTGATGCCTTTCTTGTGTTAGATGATAAGAATTTATAATATTATGAAAGGTAAAAATGAACTCTAAAAAAATCTTGTTTCTTCTTCCGGAGTATTACGAAAAACCTATAGGGGGATATAAAGTTGTTTTTGAGTATGCTAACAGATTATCGAGTAGTGGATATGAAGTAAGTATTGTTTATCCGTCCTTTTTATACTTTAAAAGAAGTTCTATGAAGAGAAAATTAAAAATGATTTTCTTTTTCATATATCATTTTATTGTTCCAAGAAAAGGTGTTAATGTATGGTTCCCATTGGATGAAAGAGTAAAATCATATTATTTGTTTTCTTTAAATGAGAAATTTATACCTATCGCTGATTTTTATGTAGCAACGGCAAATGAAACCGCGGTTTTTTTAGATGGTTATAAAAACGTTCGACAGGAGAACAAGTTTTATTTAATACAGGCACTTGAAGACTGGCAGTGGGGAAGGGAAGAAGTTTTTAAAACATGGAAGCTAAATTTGAGAAAAATTGTAATTTCTCCATGGCTCAAGTCTATAGCTGAAAGTCTAAATGAAAAAGCCATTCTGATTGAAAATGGTGTTGACAGAAAAAATATTTTTAAAACCATCAATGCGTCTGAAAAAAATAAATTTCAGATTATGATGCTTTATCACAAGCAAAAACAAAAAGGTTGTGAAGATGGCTTAAAAGCCCTTAAAATTGTTAAAGAAAAGTATCCATCATTAACTTCAGTATGGTTTGGAAGTTATTCACCGCCTGCATCTTTACCCAATTGGATCACTTATTATAAAATGCCTGAAGAAAAAAAACTTAATGAGTTATTTAATCAAAGTGCCATTTATATAGCTCCAAGTCATAATGAAGGATTTGGTCTTACAATAGGTGAAGCGATGATGTGTGAGTGTGCAGTTGCCTGTACAAATGCTGGTGGTTTTTTGACAATGGCTAAAGATAGAGAAACCGCACTAATATCTAACGTTGGAGACTATAATGCTCTTGCTGCAAATGTAATAGAGCTTATAGAAAACGATGATCTTAGAATTTATATAGCAGAAAATGGCAATAAGAATATACAGTCTTTTACTTGGAGTAGGGCATATCAAAAGTTTGAGAAATTATTTCAGTAATAATGAATACGAATAGCTCAATTGTCCTTTTAGATATTTGTGGAACACTTTTCAACTCAAATACAACATTTGATTTTTTAGATTTTAGTATGAAAAGCAAAAGGTATTATTCTTTTAGATTATTATCAAAGTCTATTCCCTGGAGAGTTCTTAATAAAGTATGTATTAAAGTTCTAAAAAGAGATTTAACCAGAATAATAGCAGTTAAATTTCTTAAGGGTCTGGACACTATTGTCTTAAATGAAATGATGGATGATTTCTATAAAAACAGATTATCAGATTTACGAAACGAAAAGGTCTTAGATCTTGTTGAAGATTTTAGGAATAAAGGTATGAACATTATAATTATCTCTGCTACTTTAGATTTTATTGCAAAAAAAATAGCTGAAGAATTAAATATTGAAGTATATCATTCGACTATTTTAAATTATCGTAATAATCTCTGCTTGGGGACTATAAAGCGTGATTTATTATCAAAGAAGAATGAGTTTTTATCTTCTATAGGTTATAAAGGAAAGTTCTATGCTACTGTAACAGATAATATGACAGATTTGGATATTATAAAAAACTCAGAAAGAGCATTCATTGTATCAAAAGATAGACATTTAAAAATCTGGTATGGATTGCTTGAGAAAAATCAAATTGAAAAATATAAAATTATAGCCTTATAAGATGTATATTTTTTACTATTTGCCATATTTTTATACTTATAGGGCCAAGTTAAAAGAACGTGGACGACTTCTTTCGTACTTTCTGATATTTGTTTTGCCTCCTGCATATTTCGCTTTAATACTTCCGGATTCGATTAATCTGTTAAATATCCTGAGTATAGTATTAGGCTTATTTATAACCCAAAATTTATATGAAGTAGGATACATACAAAACGATACAGAAACAATAAAAAAGGAAAAAAATCCTACATTCAGGTTAAATTCAAAAGATTTGGATTATTACGCTCTGAATAGATTTAAAATCTATATTGTCAGGTTTTTATTTGATTTATTTTTATGTGCTTTGCTTTTTATTATAAGTGAAAATGCCGGAAATGTTTTGCTGTTTGTTGGCATTGTACATTTGATTATACCCTTATTTGTTTTATACAATTCTATCAGAAACTATTGGAATTTATTACTACAATTTATATTATCAATTCTTAAGTTTGCTTCTGTTCAATTCTTGTTCTTTGAGAACCTGACGATAATTAATTTAATTTTGTCTGTAGCAATATTTCCTGTAATGCATCTAATAGATCGTATAGCAACTCCACGTTTCACTCCGAGATTTTCTGAATATTACATTCCGAGAACATCGAAGTTTCGTGCAGGGTATTATTTTATATTTTGTGCAATATGTATTGCCCTATTTTTCTACGGATTGATAGATATTAAGCAATTAATAATAGCCGTATATTTTTTTATTTATAGATCGATGATAGTACTATTTAGTTTTAAGTAGTAAGATTTAAAATGAATATATTCTTTGATTTTTTTTATTTAGTGATATTGATATTCTATATATGATAAATGTTAGTATAGTCACATATAAAAGTGATTTTGATGAAGTATATAAGGCTGTTTCCTGCCTGCAAAAAGTTGAGTCTGTAAATAAGATATATATAATAGATAATTCTCCAAATGATGATTTAGGGAAGAATATAAAAGGTCTTTTTTCTAAAATTGAATATTTTTGGGGACATGGAAATATAGGATATGGAGCTGCAAATAATATTGCTATAAGAAAGTCTTTTGAAAGTAATTGTGAATATCATTTAGTTATGAATTCTGATATTTATTTTAATGATGGAGTTATTGAGAATATTGAGAAATTTATGAATGAGAATTCAGACATTGGTCAGTTAATTCCAAAAGTTATTTATCCGGATGGAACTTTACAATATTTATGTAAACTAATACCAACTCCTATAGATTTACTTTCAAAAAGATTTCTATCAAACAAAATTTTCCAAAAAAGGTTAAGTCGCTTCTTACTTGATTTTACATCTTATGATGAACCAATGAATGTTCCTTACTTATCAGGCTGTTTTATGTTTTTTAGAATTAGCTCACTCAAGGATATTGGTTTGTTTGATGAGCGTTTTTTTCTGTATCCTGAAGATATTGATATAAGTAGAAGAATGCACAAAAAATACAAAACAATGTACTATCCTTATGAAACAATTGTTCATGCCCACGCAGCAGAGTCATATAAGAGTAAGAGAATGCTTGTCACACATGCATTAAATATGATAAAGTATTTTAATAAGTGGGGACGTTTGACCTCAATTATTAAAAATGAGCATCAAGTAAAAATTATAGATAAGAATAATAGTTTATTTTTCCCTGAACTAACAGTTCTTGGTGATATCAGAGATTTTAATGTTATAAAAAAGGAGTTAGTCGGATTTGATATAGTCGTACTTCTGGCAGCAGAGCACAAAGATGATGTTACACCAACATCTTTATACTACGATGTAAATGTTGAAGGTACAAAATGTGTACTGGAAGCAATGGATAAAAATGGAATTAAGAATATTATTTTTACAAGTTCAGTTGCAATTTACGGCTTAAACAAATTGAATCCTGATGAGTCTCACAAAGCTGATCCATTTAATCATTATGGGAAAAGTAAATGGCAAGCTGAAGAAGTGTTAAGAGAATGGTATAATAAAGATCAAAAAAATCGTTCTCTTACTATAATAAGGCCAACTGTTATTTTTGGCGAAAGAAACAGAGGCAATGTATATAATTTGCTTTCTCAAATAGCTTCAAAGCACTTTTTAATGGTAGGTGATGGAAATAACAGGAAATCAATGGCCTATGTTGGAAATATTGCTGCACTAATAAAATATTTTATTGATAATCCTTTAAATGGATATCAGGTATTTAATTATGTAGACAAGCCAGATTTAACAATGAATGAATTAGTTAGTCAAGTTGAAAAAAGCTTAGGTAGAAGCATTCCTAAACTTAAACTTCCATATTGGTTTGGTATGACCGGTGGGTTGTTTATGGACTTAATTGCTCGGCTCTCACAAAAGAAACTTAAAATAAGCTCAGTAAGAATCAAAAAGTTTTGTGCAACCACTCAGTTTGATTCTACAGCTGTGCATAATTCTGGCTTTATACCTCCATATACTTTGTCAGAAGGGTTACATAATACTTTATATTATGAATTCCTGGATCCCCAAAAGGATGTTATTGAATTTGTATCTGAATAAATACAAATAATTTAACTGTGAACTAGTCTTTTACGCAGCGGATATATGCTCCCATCATCTTACGTGCAGATGTTTTGACTACCATATTTGATGAAACAATTGCCCGCTGCCAACCATAAAGTGCATCAAATTGTGAAGAGCTCCAGAAGCTCGCTTGTGTTTTAAGACCATAGAAATCCCCGTCTTCTTCTCGAATACCACCTGGTAGGGCTGAGAAGCCAGTCTCATTATCTGCTTTGATATCGTTAATAGTCCAATGCCCTGAACCACTCTCCATTAATTTCCCACCTGCAACTGTGTAGTTTCCCAGAAAGTTTATTAAAGTTTCCCATTCTGCTATAGTAGCAACGTGCCAACCTACTGGTGCAATATTTCTTACATCATTAGCTGTATACCAATTGTATAGACGCCCATAAGTGTCAGAAATGCTAATTTCATTGTTATAGTTACAATAAGCCCCTGTTGTCATTAATCCCCATTGATTTTTATCTGTAACATTAGGGATAGAAGTTCCATCACGATATTTGGTAGTTTTAAGATTCTCAGCCATCCAGATCTGATTACCAATTTTGACTGATTGATATACATTTCCATCAATATCGGTTACACTTTCCGAAGAGTAAAAAGTTGTAAAAGTTATTGTGTTTCCATAAGAAGTCCCTTCGCTGTTTGTCGCATATGGACGTGCGTAATAAGTTGTTAATGGCTGTAAGTCAGTGAGGTGACTTCTTGCATTTCCAATACCTGATCCTTCTTCAGTTTTAGTTTTTAGATTTACTGTTGGCTCAGTTTCTGTACTCCAACATACTCCGTGTGAAGTTATACCTGCACCACCATCATCTGTTATAACGTATTCTACCGTTGCCCAAAAAGAAGTAACTGAATAAACATCCTTAGTCGTTATGATGGGTAGTTTCGGTTCGGTAATTGGTATTGTGTCAGTCAAGCCTGTAAAAGTTATACTATCAATATTATTTACAAATAATTGGCTTTTAATACCCCCTTTCTGAAAAATATTCATCACAACTTGACCATTTAATGCTACTATCAAAATAAATAATGCTACAAGTGTATAAAATATTTTATTCATTTTACGCCCTCCTTTTATCTGTTCTTGAAAAACTTCAATGTTCTAACTTCCTCTTTATTTATAATTCTGCAAAAGTATAATCCATAAGTAAGAGATGAAGTATTTACTCTTATTTGATTATATGCCGATTGTATTTGAAAGTGTTGTTTTTGGACAATTTTCCCCTCCATATTAATAATATGTATTTCAACAGGGGCATCCTGATATGTAGGAAATAGTATTGTCATTTCTTCATTAACAGGATTGGGGGAAATAAAAGTTTTGTCTAATACTTTTATAACATGATGGTTGTAAGTCGTAAAATCATTAAAGCTTAAATGTCTGATAAAACCAACATTAATAGAATTAGTATTATTGTTTTTGCTTGTAATTAAAAGGTTTTCACCTGAAAAGGTGATCTTTTGAATACTATCTAATTCATAAGTTGTTAGATCGCCATTTTTATCTTTTAAATATAGAGATTGAGCTTGAATCCCGGTATATAAGGTTACGAAGACTAATATTGTGATTGGAAAAGCTTTAGTAATATGCATATCTTGAATACTAATATATATTTTCAATACATCGTCACAGTTCTTAACAAAGATATTAAATAATAATTATAAGATATTTTAATTGTGCTATAAAACATCTTTTTTTGCTTCATTTTAAACTAATAATCCGGTCCTTTTATGGTTCCTGTATTTGATAAACCATTTAATTAGTCTAAGGTATTATGAAAAAGAATAATATTTTAATTGCTTCACTTCTGGTTGTCTTATACCTCATAACTGCTTGCACAGTTGATAAGTTTCAATTGCCGGTAATTAAAACATTTGAAGTCATCAATATAACTGAAGTGACAGCAGTTGCAAGTGGTAGTATTTCTTTGAATAATGGAAGTGAAATATCAACCTGCGGTGTTTGTTTAAGTACTGAGCACAATCCTACAATAATGGATGGTCAGTTGGAGGCAAATTTTTTCGATACAGAAAATTTTTATTGTAACATTAAAGATTTAAATCCACTAACAACATATTATATAAGAGCTTTTGCTACGAATGCTGACGGAACGGCTTATAGCGAGGAAATATCTTTCACGACAAAAGTCTTTGAAATAACGACCATACCTCCGTCGTTTATCACTCCTACAACAGCATTAAGTGGTGGGATGGTTTCGTTTTACAGTGATAGGCCAGATGAAACATCCCGCGGAGTATGTTGGGATACTTTACCAAGTCCGACAATCGAGGATAGTAGAACCTTGGATGGAATGGGAAAGGGCTCATTTAAAAGTAGATTGATTGGGTTAAGACCTAATACTAAATATTATTTACGTGCGTATATATCAAACAGTATAAGTACGGATTATGGTAATGAATTGGCTTTTACAACTCAAAGCGGAGTGATAAGTATTTTGACAGATTCTATTACTTCCATCACAAATAAAAGTGCTAACTTTTCGGGTACTATCATTAGTGACGGTGGTGGTTCAATAACTGAATACGGATTTTGTTGGAATAAATCAGGTAATCCAATAATAACTGACAATTTGGTAAAGGTTGGAAGTGGGGTTGGTTCATTTACGAAAGAGGTCACAGGTTTAGTAACCAATACAACGTATTTTGTTCGTTCTTACGCTAAAAACGAATTTGGAACAGCCTATGGTAATCAACAACAATTTAAAACATTACCAGGATTGCCTAAAGCTAGTTTTGAATTTGATAGTAAAGGCTATAAAGTGATTTTTACAAATTATTCGGAATATGCAACAATATGCTTATGGGATTTTGGTGACGGTTCAACATCTACAGAGAAGTCTCCTACTCATGTTTATACCTCTGAAGGTACATACAATGTGAAACTAACAGTTTCAAACGATGGTTTTTCAGATATTACTTCAAAAGCAATTATTGTTTCTGAATTAGTATCTCTTAACAATCTTAAAATAGAATGGGATTATAATGGAACAACACCAATTGATGTTGACATAGATGGAATTGTTGATTTTGAATTCATGATTCATGCTCACCAAGGGCCTACTGTATTTAGTGAATTTACAGCGATTTTTCCACGAAACAACTATGAGATTTTTACAGATACAACAAGTGTATTGGCTTATAGTGGATTACAAAGTTATACTAGAGTATTTACAATCCCTAAAATATATGTTTTTGGAGATGTTATTTTGAATTCAAATATTACCACAAATAAAAATATATCTTTTTATTGCACTTATCATAGAATAGATGGGGATAGGTATAAATATAATGAATGGCAAAAGGATGAAACCCGATATGTTTGTTTCCGGAAAGTAGAGGGGGATAAAATAAAACTAGGATGGATTAAACTTAATATTTCTAAGAAACTATTATACGGTTTTAAAATTCCAATAGCAGTGGAGAGTTTATATATAGACAACTAGACTTATTAAGAATTGTTCTTGCTTTTGCTATTTAGTTGAATGAATAGTTTCCAGACAAGTACAATTTT
>CAZFUO010000059.1:0-11248 GCA_964522065.1 uncultured Bacteroidales bacterium
AAACAGAATATGTATAACCGGCTTTTTGTGGCGTTAATGGATTTGTTTCACTTAAAGGTATAGGTCCATAAGTTTGAACCCAGTTCCAACGTCCTATCAAACCGTCAGTATAGTAAGCATGGTCATCACTTTCACATGAGTTATATGTGCATATAACAAGTATAATGACAAATAACGAAATTAATTTGTTCATATTCAATGTCTTTATATTTAAGTAGTGATACAGTACAAATGTAATCAGAATTAATCTTTTTCTAGTATTTTCCTTTGAATTATTGAATTGGCTTATATTCTGCCTGCAAAACAATATAACGCTATTATTGTTTTGAGTATAAAACAAAAAAGTGATATATTTGTACTGTATATAAAATAAAAACAATAGGATATGGACAAGAATATTCTGAAAACGGTTATAGCCGACAATCAATTGGATGTCCCAAGATACAAGGTAATCCCACGGGATTTTACTTTCGAGGAGTTCGGGAACTATGTCTTTGTAGGTCTGCGTCGTGCAGGAAAGTCATACTTACTATATCAAAGAATGCAGCAACTTCTTGCTCAAGGAGTACAGTGGAATGAAATGCTTTATATCAATTTTGAAGATGAGCGTCTTACCGGAATGAAAGCAGAAGATTTAAGTCTGCTTTTGGAAGTTCATTTAGAAATGTACGTCAAAAAACCTATCCTGTTTTTGGATGAAATACAAAATGTTTCCGGATGGGAAAAATTTGCCCGTCGTATGGCTGATACCAAACATCGTGTTTATATCACCGGAAGTAATGCCAAGATGTTAAGTAAGGAAATCCAAACTACTTTAGGTGGGCGTTATATCCCTATTGATGTTTATCCGTATTCTTTAAAAGAGTTTTTGACAGCCAACAATGTTCCTGCTACTGCCATCCACATTTTGTCTACTGAAGGTAAAGCCGAAATATTGCGAAAATTCAACGATTATTTCTACTTTGGTGGATTCCCGGAAGGTGCAGAATTTATAACAAAACGGGATTATCTGACCAGTGTTTATCAAAAAATATATCTGGGAGACATTGCAGCTCGTCATTCGGTAGATAACACTTTTGCTTTGCGCATAATGTTCAAGAAACTGGCTGAAAGCGTAAAACAACCGTTATCATTTACGCGCATAGCAAATATTGTATCATCAACCGGGGCAAAGATAGGAACCCAGACTGTCATTAATTATATAGAATACGCTAAAGATGCCTGGCTTATCAATCCAATACAAAACATTGCCGGGAAGTTGGTAGATAAGGAAACATCGCCGAAGTATTATTTCACTGATAACGGCATTCTGAACCTCTTTTTATTGGATGGAAATACTTCTTTATTGGAGAACATTGTGGCCGTGAATTTGCTACGTAAATATGGGCGAAATGATGCTGTTTATTTCTATAACCAAATTATTGAAGTAGACTTCTATATTCCAGATGATTTCATTGCTATTCAAGTGTGTTACAATCTCGACAATAGCGATGGTGCATTTGACAGGGAAGTAAAAGCCTTGCTGAAAATTACCGAAGTATTGGAATGTAAGAAATTGGTTATTATTACACGCGATACGGAACGAATGATAGAAATGAACGGTAAAACAATAGAAGTCATTCCGGTATGGAAATGGCTGTTAGATTTTTGAGTAGTGATATTTTTACACTCCCATCTTTTAGCCTGTCCGAACTTGCAGTAACTTTGATTTTCCCGGTTTCACCTTTTTTAGAGCGGATAATTACGAGGCAAAGACCATTGAAGGCTTGCCTGTCTTTTGATGCAAAGCTTTGCATATCACCTTGAAAACCATTGTCGGTAGCTATAATTTCACCCGGGCCTTCAATACTGAAATAAATTCGGTTATTTGCTCGCGGGGCAACATTACCTTTTTCGTCAACAATTGAAGCTGTAATAAATACAATGTCGCAGCCATCAGATTTAATAACACTTTTGTCTGCATTTAAAACAACAGCAAACGGATTTCCAGCTGTTACAACACTGTCTTCAGCCCACTTATTTCCGTTTTTATATGTGACGACCTTAAGCGTACCCGGTTGATATAAAACATCATCCCACCTTAATCTGTATTCATATTGCCCTTTCTTTTTTCTGCCTAATGAATAACCGTTCAGGAACAATTCAGCTTCATCTCCTGAAGTCATAACATGTACAGGAGTAACCTTTCCAAATCGTTCAGGCCAGGTCCAGTGCGGAAGTATGTGTGCCAGGGGGGTGTTTGGTCTCCAGTATGATTTATATAGATAAAATCTGTCTTTTTTAAATCCTGCAAGATCTATCAAGCCGCAATAAGAGCTTCTGGCAGAGTAATATGGTGTTGGCTCTCCAAGATGATCCCAGCCAGTCCAAACGAAACCGCCGGCCACAAAAGGATTTTTGTCTGTAGAAGCAAAAACTTTATCTGCAGACGAACCGAAATCCGAAGAATAAAGCTCGTATGCACTTACCTGCATGTTTTTCGAATCGCCACCCTGTCCATCTCTGATAGGGGCGCTTTCGCCATCAAAAACAGGGAACAGGTATGCACCTCTTGTGCTTAAAGCTGAAGCATTCTCAGAACTAAGTATTACTTTCTCAGGATATTTTTCATGAAAAGCAGGAAACATAGGTGGAGTATTAATGCCTTTCAGGTGTGAATAAGGGCCTGCATTACGTATGCCTTCACCCTGATAGTTCAATCCTATTATATCCGGAACCGCAGGCAGAGGCATTCCTGGTTTCGCATAATTCATGGCAATAGTTGTTGGTCTGGTGCTATCTTCATCTTTTACAATTGCATAAAGCTTTTCGGCCAGCATAGCACCGGCTTTGTCTGTATATTGTTCGCCGACTTCATTTCCAAAACTCCATACAAAAACAGAAGGATGATTCTTATCTCTTCTTATCATTGCACGAATATCCTGCTCATGCCAGTCGTCAAATATAAGGTGAAAATCGTGTGGAGTCTTTTTGGTTTGCCATGAATCAAAAACCTCATCAATGACAAGAAATCCCATTTTATCAGTTAATTCCAAAAACTCAGGTGCCGGCGGATTGTGAGAAATTCTTATAGCATTGCATCCGGCATCCTGTAGCATTTCCAGTTGCCTTTCTGCTGCTCTTTGATTGTATGCGGCTCCTATAGAGCCTAGGTCATGGTGTAAATTTGAGCCTTTAAGAGTTATTTTTTCTCCATTTACAATTACACCACTGTTAGGGTCCAGCTTAATGTCTCTGATACCAAACACTGTCTGATAAGTGTCTATAACCTTTTTGTTTTGACTTATATAAGTGACTGCCTTATAAAGATTTGGTTTTTGTTCAGGAACCGGTCCCCACAAGCGCGGATTTTCAATTTTAATTCTAGACTTTAAACTGAAAGATGAGTTTTTTTGAATTGTAATTGTTTCAACAGAAGTTTTTGATGCCGGTTCTAAATGTTTTCCACTATCATCCAGAGGATAAAACTCAGTATAGACTGCAATTTTACTTTTTTTACCTGTTTTATTTTTAATATCAACTTTAATGTCAACATCAGCAGACTGTTTGGTAACATTTGATGTCGTAATGGTTGTACCCCATTGGGCAACGCTTATTTTTGAGGTTTTTGTCAACCATACATTTCTGTAAATACCGGCACCAGGATACCATCTTGCTGAGTTTGCAGGATTATCAAGTCTGATTGCAAGTTGATTTTCTTTTCCGGGAACAATATATGGTGTCAGGTCAAGATGCCACGAATTGTAACCGTATGGCCAGCCTCCAACCAAATTTCCGTTACACCAAACAATAGCATATGACATTGCGCCATCAACTTCAATAATTATGGACTTCCCCCTATCTGCTACCGGTATGTCAAGTTTTTTTCGGTACCATGCAACACCCTGTACAGGTAGTCTGCCCATACCGCCACCAACAGGAACACCTTCACCTACATAAAACGGACCTTTTATTGCCCAGTCATGAGGTAAATTGATACTTTCCCATGCTCTGTCATCATATCCGCCCTGAACAAAGGGAAAATCTCCACCCGGATTACCTTCAGGTCTGACATATTTTTTTGAATCATCACCAATAAATTCATTTCCACTTGGTAATATCCATGGTTTTAACCCCTTTTCAATAGTCGAAACCGCGACTTTTTCAGTTGGTTTCGCATCTGCAGGTTTATCATCTCTCACTATGCCGGTTTCAGGCCTGGGCTCGTAAATAAGATTATCTGGTTTCTCGTTTTCTGAATATTTATAAAATTTCCATCCTTCATTTATCAGAACTCTCTCTCTTGCAAAAGCAGCAGAACTAAAAAAGCATATTGATATTAATAGAAGAAAATACTGAATTTTATTTGCCATGGCCTTTATTTATAAAAACAAAAATAGCCTTTTTACATTGATTGTTTTTTTATCAGATATAAATAGTTTTACTTTTGATACATATTGCATCAATTTCTAAAACAATTGTTGATACTATTATCTAGATTAGCACGATTTTTTAAACAAAAATAATAACTATGAGAAAGACACTATTTTTAATTACCTGCTTTATGCTTTTGACGGCAGTTGGTTTTTCACAAAACAACAAAGCACGAAATCCGATTATCCATGCTGATGTTCCTGACATGTCTATGATGAGGGTTGGTGATACTTACTATATGAGTAGCACCACAATGCATATGAATCCCGGATTGCCAATAATGAAATCTAAAGATCTTGTTAACTGGGAAATGTTGAATTATGGTTATCAGACTTTGGCTGATATGGACGAAATTAATCTTAATAATGGTAAAAGCACTTATGGCAGAGGTTCCTGGGCAAGCAGTATCAGATATCATAAAGGTGTTTACTATGTTTCTACTTTTGCACAGACTACAAACGAAACATATATTTACTCAACAACCGATATTGAAAAGGGAGACTGGCAAGTAAAGAGTTTTAAACCTGCATATCACGATCATACCTTATTTTTTGATGATGATGGCAGAGTTTATATGATTTATGGTGGTGGCAAACTTATGATTGTCGAATTAAAATCTGATCTTACCGGTATTATACCCGGCAGTAAACCTGAAGTTTTTATTGAAAATGCCAGCACTCCTTCAGGTACAAACGGAGGTTTGCCAGCAGAGGGTTCTCAAATGTTTAAAGTAAATGGTAAGTATTATCTTTTCAATATTTCCTGGCCAAGAGGTGGAATGCGTACTGTTGTAATTCACAGAGCAGACAATCTGAGAGGACCATGGGAAGGTAGAGTTGCTTTACAGGATAAAGGTGTAGCACAGGGTGGCATTATTGATACACCTGATGGCAGATGGTTTGCTTATTTGTTTAAAGATAATGGCTCCGTTGGTAGAATTCCTTATCTGGTGCCTGTTAAATGGGAAGACGGATGGCCTGTAATTGGTGTAGAAGGCAAAGTTCCTGATGAACTCGATTTGCCTGCAAGTAAAGGTTTAATACCAGGTATTGTAGCTTCTGATGAATTTACAAGAACAAAAAATCAACCTGCACTTCCTTTAGTATGGCAGTGGAATCACAATCCGGAAAAGAGTTTGTGGTCTGTTACAAAGAAAAAAGGATATCTGAGACTTACTACAGACAGAATTGACAATGATTTTCTTCAAGCCAGAAATACTTTGACTCAAAGAACATTTGGCCCTGTTTGTAGTGGTATTACTTCAATTAATGTTTCGAAGATGAAAGACGGTGATTTTGCCGGTTTGTCTTTACTGCAAAGAAAATATGGTTTGGTTGGTGTAAAGTATGAAAACGGAAAGAAATCTGTTGTTATGGTTAATGCCGGTTCGGGTAAAGCAGAACAAATTGAAAGTATTCCTTTGACTAAGAAAGTAGTATATTTAAAAGCTGAATGTGATTTTCGTAATCAGAAAGATATTGCCAGATTTTTTTACAGTCTGGATGGAATAACATGGAATGTTATCGGTAATAAATTGAAAATGGAGTATTCTATGCCACATTTTATGGGTTACAGATTTGGTTTGTTTAATTATGCTACAAAAAATCCGGGCGGTTTCGTCGATTTTGATTATTTCAGAATTGAAGATAAGATTTCCAGAGATGAAGATTTCTACGTCTATTTATGTATAGGTCAGTCAAATATGGAAGGTAATGCCAGAATTGAGGATGTTGATAAAAATAATGTTGATAGAAGATTTGAAGTCCTGTCAACTATAGACTGTAAACAGCTGGGCAGAAAAAAAGGTGAATGGTACAGGGCGGTTCCTCCATTGTGTAGATGTAATACAGGTTTGACACCTGCTGACTATTTTGGAAGAACAATGGTTGCTAATCTGCCTGAAAAGGTTAGAGTTGGGGTAATTAATGTTGCTGTTGGCGGTTGCAAAATTGAATTGTTTGATAAAAATAAGGCTGAATCGTATGTTTCGACTTCACCTGACTGGTTGAAGAATATGGTTAAGCAATATGATGGCGACACATATGGCAGATTGGTTGAAATGGCTAAAATTGCACAAAAAGACGGAGCTATTAAGGGCATTTTGATGCATCAGGGTGAGTCTAATACAGGCGATAAAGAATGGCCTGCAAAGGTTAAAATTGTTTACGACAACCTGATGAAAGACCTTAACCTCGATCCTAAGGATGTTCCATTAATAGCAGGAGAGGTGGTTCATGCAAATCAAAAAGGTGTTTGTGCAAGTATGAATGAAATTATTGCAACATTGCCACAGACAATACCAAATTCACATGTAGTATCATCAGATGGTTGTACTGTAGCAAGAGATAACCTGCATTTTGATGCTGCAGGTTACCGTGAGCTTGGAAAGAGATATGCTGAAAAAGTTTTGTCTTTACTCAAGTAATTTTTTTATACTTTCTTCATCCTGATTTTCAGCATAATATATAATAAACTCTTTTGGAGACATGCCGAAAAATTCATGGAAATTATATGAGAAGTATGAATGACTGGAAAATCCAACTTTATAGGCTACTTCTGATATATTAACTTTATTATTCACCAGTAAAAATGCAGCCTGTTTGAGTCTTATAGATTTAATCAGGCTGCTTGGTGAAATACCAAGTATCTCTTTTAGCTTTCTGTTCAGGTGAACTCTGCTTAAGCCTACTTCTTTACTTAGTACTTCAACACTCATTTCACTGTCTTCGATATTCTCTTTTATATAGTCAATTACCTTTTTTACCAGTTTATTGTCTGCAGAGTCTATAACTACAGTTTCATAGCTGTAACCCATTTCGGTGCGGTGCATTTTGTTGCGTATTTTCTCTCTGACCCTGATAGCCTGGCCAATAGCTCCTTTTAATATTAATACGTTAAATGGTTTGGTTAAAAATCTGTCAGCATTTAACTGAACGCTCTTCATTTCTACATTTTCAGAATCTTCAGATGTAAGTATGATTACAGGTATAGAGTCAGTCTCAGGGTTACTCTTTATTTTCTGACAAAGTTCGAAACCATCACCGTCGGGCATCATATAATCTGTTACTACAACATCGGGATGTGCAGACAGTAATTGTTTCCATGCCTTATTTCCGCTGTTACAAGTGATTATAGTGTAGTCTGTAAGTTCTTTTTTAATGTAGTTGCAAAATTCTTCATCATCGTCAACAACCATAATGGTGTATTTATTTTTTTGTTCACCTTCCTGATTGTCTTCAAGAGTTGAAATAGAGTCAACAAAATCTTTCTCGCTGGAAATTTCGTATTTCGATTCAACTATCTCATTAACATCTTGTTCTGATCTTTTTGGAGTTAGCTCTTCTTCACTGAGATGTTCGTTCCCAAGTGGTATTTTTACAATAAATTCAACTCCTTCATTCGCTACATTGTGTGCTTCAATTTTACCGTGATGCAACAATACAAGCTCATGAGTAAGGTGTAATCCTATTCCCGAACCCGCGGTTTCGGAGGCGCGATTACCCTGATAGAATCTTTCGAAAATTCGTTTCAAATCTTTTTCTTCAATTGGAGCTCCCGTATTGAAAATTCTTATTTCTACATATTCTGAAATTGCATTTTCTTTTAGCTCGTTATTGTTTGGTTTGCAGGTTATTCTGATAAGTATTTTACCAGAGGCTGTGGTAAATTTAAATGCGTTTGAAAGTATATTGTAAATAATTTTATCGAAATGAATGTTATCTATCCAGACATTAAGTTTTTCACTTTCGCTGGTTTCAAGTAAAAAGCTTATTTGTCTGACAGTTGCCACATTTTTGAAAGACAACATTGTGCTCTTAATTATAGATAGAAGGTCGTGTTCGTTAAAATGTAATTTGAGTTGACCATTATCAAGCTTTCTGATGTCTAAAAGTTGATTTATAGTCTGAAGAATGCGCATGGAATTTCTGTACATCAAATTGTGCATTTCTTTAGACTCCTCGTCAGTATTTGAATTCATCAGTTTCTTTAAAGGGGAAATTATCAGCGTTAGAGGTGTCCTGATTTCATGGGCTATGCTTGTAAAGAGCCTGAGTTTGTCTTCTTTTACTTTTTCGTTATAATGAGCCATTTCCAGCTTGCGCTTCTGATCTTGTTTGCTTTTGTAATAAACATAAATGAAATAAAGAAGAACCAGTAAAAATATAAAATAGAATATTCTGGCTAATATGCTTGTATACCAGGGATTGGCAACTATTATACGAAGTTCTCTGCTTGTTATATTATTACTTTCCTCATCAAAGTAACCTTTTACTTCAAAAGTATATCTTCCCGGTTTTAAGCTTGAATATGAGGCTTTTGCATTAGCAGCGTCAGTATTGTGCCAGGTATTGTCATAACCTGAAAGCCTGTATGAATAATTGACTTTCTTTGGATTTGCATATTCCTGAGCTGAAAAGAAAATAGTAAATGAATTCTCTTTAAAGCTAAGTTTGAGCTTTTTGGCATCTTTAAGAGAAGCGTCAAGTAAGTTTGAAGATTTTAAATTATCATTGTAGTCTATATCATCGTTGTTTACCTGTAGATATGTAAAGTAAATTGGTTGCATTTTAAATTGCTGATTGCTTGCTGCAATGGGATCTACTTTTATTACTCCGTTATCACCTCCAAATAACAATATGCCATTCTTATCCTTATAAACAGATCCAAATCTGAATTCTCCGATATGAAATCCCTCGAAAGAATTGAAACTCCTTATTCGATTTGTTTTCAGATTAAGTCTTGATAGTGTTTTAGATGTTGTTAACCACAAAGATTTATCATCACCCATGACTACTGACATAATATTGTTTGACTCACTATCTTTTAATTGATCAAAGACAGTATGTTTGTTTTTTATCATGTCATAAATGACAAGCCCGGCACTGGTTCCTATGAAAATTGTGTTTTCATATTCCTCAAAACAATTTGTAGGAAACTGATTTGCAAAACCTATATCTACATTAATTATCTTGTTTCTGTCTATATCATAGTAAAATGTACCTGCTGAAGTGCCTATCCAAAGTCTTCCGGTTTTGTCAATGTGAATGGCTCTTACCCATTTGTTTATCGGAGCATTAACATGTCTCAATGTGTTTGTTTTAAGGTCTACAATGTCAAATTTACCTCCGTTAGTTCCTACATAAAGGTAACGTCTGTCAGCATCATACTTCAGACACATTATTTTATTATTCGAAACCTCATTAAGATAAGCAGGCTGAGAAAATTCATTTCCATTTCCAACAAACAAACCATGACCATAACTACCTGCCCAGACCGATCCCAAATTGTCAGTCTCCATAGAAATCATAGATTGGCAGGATAAGCCGTTGTTTACTGCTCTCAAGCTTGTTAAATCCATACCATTTGCTTTGAAAACACCACCACCGTCAGTAGAAATCCAGATGTTTCCATTAAGGTCTTTAGTAAAAGCACTAACGCAAGATCTGTTTTTGCCTGAATTATCATCAGAAATAGCATAATACTCAAATCCTGAAGTCGATTTAGGTATAATAAATAGTCCTTTTTGATATAAACCAGCCCAAACATTACCAACTTTATCTTCCAGTAGTGCATGCACCTTACTATGTTCAAGGTCAACTATATTGTTATTTGCAACACTGTAAGGGTGAATTTTTTCAGTAACCCTGTCAAAAACCCAAATACCATGATTTTCAGAACCCAACAAAACTGTACCATCTCTTTTGATAAGTAATGACTGCACATTCATACCATTCAGATTTTCATCTGATGGTCTTCTGATATAACCCTTTTGTCTGTCATAAATATATATGCCATTAGATGAAGACGCTATTATGACATTTCCGGTTTTTTGATCAAGTCTGAAGCATGAAATTAATGATTTTATATGTGGTATTCCCGGTTGCAAAGGAATTCTTTTTCTTGCATTTTTTTTCTGATCAATAACAACGAACCCCGAATCACTAGTTACTGCCCATAACAAATTGTCTGAGTCTATCAGTAAGTCTCCTATAAATTGAGTTCCTAACTTACCAATCAACGCAAAACTTCTGCGAAAATCTACCTTCTTTGTTTTTTTGTTTAAAAAGAAAACTCCGTGACCGCTAGTGCTTACAAGAAGTTCCTCTTTGTTTACAGATTCAACAATACCTGAAATTGAAAAACCTCGTTCTTCTTTCTCCAATTCTGAAAGAATCACGTGCTCAAACTTATTTTTATTGCTGTCGTATCTGTTAAGACCTTTACCTGTACCAACCCATAATTGATTGTCAGAGTCCATAAAGATTTCTGAGATATCATTATTTGATATAGAAAAGGAATTTCTTTCATTTTTATAGAAATTCTGAATATGATCTCCTGTTATTTTGTCAAGACCATTTTCTCCGCCCACCCATATAAATCCATCTTTGCATTGATATAAAAACCTTATTCTACTACTGGACAATCCATGCTCGGCAGTATAAATTCTGGAATTCTGACCAATTGATGTACTAATGGCACATACAAACAATACTATTAAAAATATAACTTTTTTTACGATTTCAGACATTTTCTTGTGCTTTTCTTCAATATGTAAAAATAGGTATTTTTCTCATAGTATTTGTCTCGCTTAAATTTTTGTGAGATACTAACACTGTAAGATTTGAAACAAAGATGACAGAATTTCCAGCCTAATTGAATATTTTTTTTCAAAATGTCTCCAAATCGAAAGAATGTATTCCGAAAATGGAAACCGGAATGGCTGAAAATATATATTATTGTATCCTCACAATTTAAAGAAAACAGGGCATATGAATGATTATTATTCATTTAGTGAAAAGGTTGTTGTACTTACGGGTGGTACATGCTTTCTTGG
>CAZFUO010000060.1:0-11246 GCA_964522065.1 uncultured Bacteroidales bacterium
GAGTATTATATTTAGCTTTCCAGTATTATTAATTGCTGTATTATTTGTTCTTCGGTAATAAAATATGGCTTTTCTTCTCTGATGGTTTGATAAACGTTTTCGAAAAGTGTTAGATATGATGATTTTTGAGATGCAATTTTTTCTCTGGTAATTGTGCCGTCTTCAGATACTGTTGTTAGTGTGCCTTCGCTTCCTGCTGGCTCTGTGCCATATTGTGGGTGATCGGGGGTGATGCCTTGTACTAATTGCTGTTCTTGTAAATCTGTACGGTGTTTGACAAATGTGCCTTTGGTTCCGTTGACTATAAAAGAAGGTTGAATCTCTACTATTGTCATTCTTGCGGTAATATAGACTTGGAATTCATCGGGATAAGATAGTTGTAAGTGGATGTAGTCATCTATTTTTGTGTTTTCACGAAAATGTCCGGTCGATTTTGTCCAGCTTAGCGGTTTCCCGAAAATTGAAATAACTGCGTCAACAAGGTGGGGACCAAGGTCGTATAGTAATCCGTTGCCGGGTAAGGGTTCTTCTTTGTATTTTTTAGGGCTGATAGCAGGGCGATATCTGTCAAAATTTATATACATATCCATAAGTCGGCCTAGCTTTCCTGATTTAATTACTTCAATAACTGATAGTAAGTCTGTGTCAAAGCGGCGGTTTTGATATGGGAGTACATGAAGGTTGTTTTTTCTGGCTAAATCGTACAATTGTTGAGCTTCGGCAGAGGTTGATGTAAATGCCTTTTCGACCAGAATGTGTTTGCCGGCATTCAGAGCCTTTAATGCAAATTCGAAATGTGTAGGTGTGGGAGTGTTTACCACTATAAGTTCTATAGACTCGTCTGACAATATCTCGTCTATTGTATCGTAACTTTTAATGTCGGGATACTGTAAATGTGCTTTTTTTTCTGTTCTTTCTACTACAGCGATTAGCTCAAAGCCTTCGTGCATTTTGATAAATGGAGCGTGAAATATTTTGCCTGACATACCAAACGATAACAGGCCTGTTTTTATGGGAGATTTCATATTGCTTTCTTTATTTTATTTTCAACAAAAACTCTTAAATTTACAAAAAAACATGACAAATCAAGATAAAGAAAAGATTTTGATATTCTGGTTCAGAAGAGATCTCAGGATATTTGATAACAGGGGCTTTTATAATGCTCTTACAAGTGGTTATAAGGTAGTTCCGGTGTTTATTTTTGATTTGAAAATTCTCGAAGATTTAAAGTCTTATACTGATAGAAGGGTAAGCTATATTTTCAATGCAATAAGCCGGATAAATGATGATTTTAGTAAGTATGATGCTTCATTAAAAGTCATACTTGATACTCCCGAGCAGGCATTCGTGAAATTGTGCAAAGAGTATAATGTTGTTAAGGTTATTGCAAACCATGATTATGAGCCTTATGCCATAAAAAGGGATTTAGAGATAGGAACTTTTCTGGGTAAAATGGGTATTGCATTTGAGACTTTTAAAGATCAGGTGATTTTCGAAAGAAATGAGGTTGTTAAGCAGGACGGCACACCTTATACTGTTTTCACTCCATATTCAAGGGCCTGGAAAAATAAATTAAATGAAGCTGTACTTGCTTCTTATCCTTGTGAGAATTTTCTGAATAACTTGTTTAAAACCGGCAGGCAATCTTTACCTGAATTACACCGGTTTGGTTTTAATGAGGTTAAGGTAAACGATATTGTGACTTTGCCCGATATTAAAATTATAACTGATTATCACAAATACAGAGATATTCCTTCACTTGATGCTACATCACATTTGAGTGTTTCTCTCAGGTTTGGAACCGCTAGCATCAGGCAATTGGTTGAAGTGGCAATTAGGCTTAATGAGGTTTGGCTGAATGAACTTATATGGCGTGAGTTTTTTATGATGATACTTTACAATTTCCCTCATGTTGTGTCAGGCAGCTTTAAAGCAAAGTACGATAATATTAAGTGGATAAACAATGAGTCAGATTTCAGCAGATGGTGTGAGGGCAATACGGGTTATCCTATTGTTGATGCCGGAATGAGGGAACTCTCTGAAACCGGCTATATGCACAACAGGGTAAGAATGATTACAGCCGGATTTCTTACCAAGCATTTGCTTATTGACTGGAAATGGGGTGAGGCTTGGTTTGCTGAAAAACTAACTGATTATGAGTTGTCTTCTAATAATGGGAACTGGCAATGGTCTGCAGGTAGCGGATGTGATGCGGCTCCATATTTCAGGGTTTTTAATCCTGCTGAACAGGTACGTAAATTTGATCCTGAAATGGTTTACATAAAAAAGTGGGTTAAAAATCCTGAAAAAGAATATGTAAAACCAATCATTGAACATACTTTTGCACGTAACAGAGCAATTGAAGCCTATAAACAAAGTCTATTATAATAAATTTGGTCATGAAAAGACACTTTCTGATTTTTATATCGATATTTTTTACGATGCTGCTAAGTGCGGCAAATCCATTATCTCCTGTTAATTTAAGATGTTGTGATAAAGTGAATCCTGTTGGTACAGACAAAAATCCTTATTTCGGCTGGATGATGTCTGATTATGATGACAATGAGGTTCAGACTGCTTACCAGATTATAGTTTCGGCTTCACAAAAAAGTATTAATGATAATAAGGGTGATGTTTGTAATACCGGCAAGGTTAACGGACATATGCAGAATTTTATTTCACTCGATATTGAAAACATCTTGCCTGCTACCAGATATTTCTGGAAAGTCAGGGTATGGGATAAAGACGGAAATATTAGTGAGTGGTCAAAGACTTCTGTTTTTGAAACCGGTCTTTTTGAAAATTCAGACTGGAATGGTGCTAAATGGATAAAAAGACAAAATGAAGATACTGACGACTATTCTTATTTTAGAAAACAGATAAAGTTTTCGGGACGTAAAATTGAGAGAGCTACTGCTTATATTTCTGCTTGTCATAGTTATGAGCTTTTTGTTAATGGCAGGTTTGCGGGTGAGGGTCATAGTTTTCATTATCCTCAGTATTCTTATTATCATGCAATTGATATTACCGGAATGGTTAAATCAAGGTCTCTGAATACTTTTGCGCTTTTTACTCACTGGGATGGTGGTGGACAAGGCAGGGCTAAAGGTAACAGAGGTTTCATAATGAAAACTGTAATTGAATATAGTGACAATACTGTTGCGGTTTTAGGTAGTGATGAGACATGGAAGACTTCGAGGGCTGAAAAGTGGGTGAAAGGTCAGGGCCGAAGGAATGGTGAGGGCGTTGGTTATATTGAGATGATAGATGCTGCAAAAATTTATGTTGATTGGTTTATGCCAAAGTTTAATGATAAGGACTGGGCAAGTGCTGTTGAGATAGGCAGTCATCCTGTTAGTCCATGGACTGGTGTTTTGAGACCTGATCTCACGAAGGTTATCAAAAAGGTTATTAGACCTCAGTCTGTTAAGAAGTTGGGTGATGGTGGTTATATAGTGGATCTTGGTAAGGTCTATGCCGGAAATTTTGAAATAACTTTTAATGGTGGGCTTGCCGGTGATACTGTAAAAATGGTTGGTGGTTATATAACCGGCGATAATGGGAAGGTAAATACAAGATACAATCAGGGTACAAAACTTGACTTTTATTTTATTCATAACGGCAAAACCGCTGTGTTCAGGCCGTTCAATTATTATGGTATGAGATATTTGCAGGTAGATAATTCTCCTTGCGAGCTTAATGTTAATAATGTTAGTTTTATAACCAGACATTACGAATTTGATAGTTCAAGATCTTCGTTTACATCGTCTGACAAGACTCTTAATAATGTATGGGATTTAATGCAACACTCACTTTTGGTGGGCTCGCAGGAGGGCTTTGTTGATACTCCTACCAGAGAAAAGGGGGCGTTTCTTGGTGATGGTTGGTCGCAGGGTGTACCTGCTATGAGTACTATGGGTGACAGAACCATGAACAACAGAGTTTTAAGAGAGTTTCTTGATTCTCAGGAGCAATATTGGCCTGATGGCAGGTTGAATGCTGTATATCCGAATGCTGATGGTGGCAGGGATATTCCTGATTATACTCAGTCTTATCTGGTATGGGTTTGGGATTATTATATGCAGACCGGCAATGTGCGGTTTTTGAGAGATAACTATAGTCAGATTAAAAAAGTAGCTGATTATGTAGATAAGTACAGGGACGATTCGACTGGTTTGATATTTCAGCTTGCCGGGGGAAATGGTGCTTACAAATATGGTATAATTGACTGGCCTGCTGATATGAGATATGGATATGATATGAATACCGATTCGAGAACTGTGATTAATGCTTATGCTTATGCTTGTTATGATGTGGTGAGTAAGATTGCTGAGGTTTTAGGTATAGAGGGCGATGTCAGTAAGTATTCGGATTTGGCTGCAGGGATGAAGCAGTCTATAAATAAACATCTTATAAATGATAATGGTGTTTTTATTGATGGTCTTTTCAGGAACGGGGCAAAGAGTAATCATGTGTCTCAACATGCAAATATGTTTCCGCTGGCTATGGGGCTGGTTGATAATATGAATTTTAAAAATGTACTTGGTGTTGTTAAGGATAAAAAGATGAGTGTTGGTATGGTTACTCTGAGATGGTTGCCTGAGGCTCTTGGACTGTCTGACGAGGGTGAGCATTTATATGAGCTTTATACTAATAGTGACTGGGATGGCTGGGCAAAGACGATTGCTGATGGTGGTACTGTAACCTGGGAATCCTGGAATGCTAAACAAGCTGGCGAAAGTATGTCGCATCCATGGGGGGCTGCGGGTTTGCTTGCTATGCAGCAATATATGATTGGTATAAAAACTCTGCAACCTCAGAATAGTAAAGTTTTGATAAAACCTCTGGATTTTGGTAGTAAACTAAATTGGGTGAAGGGTGTTTATCCTACGGACAGGGGTGATATTAAGGTGGAATGGTCAAGAAGTGATGAGGGTTACGACCTGAGTATTACTATTCCTGATAATATTTCGGCAGTGGTTGAGATACCTCAATGTGGTAAGACTAATCCGGGAATTACGGTTAATGGTGTCAGGTCTGATTTTAAGATTTCGGGTAAATACATTTCTATTGGTGAACTGGGTTCAGGAGAATATACTGTATCTTTGAGATAAAATTTGAATATAATGGAAATTAAAATAGGTGATAGAGTAAGGTTTTTGGATGCAGTTGGTGGGGGTGTTGTTAAATCGTTCAAGGGTAAGGATATGGTTATGGTGCTTGAGGATGATGGTTTTGAAACTCCTGCTCTGATAAGAAAATGTGTGGTAATAAACGAGCAAAATGATGCTGCGGCAAAGAATACGACAAAGACTTTTGTGCCTCAGGGCAAAACTCCCGAGAAGAATCAGCCTGAGAAAATTGAAGCTCAGCAAACTGCATTAAATAAAATGTCGGCAGAGGTGCCACGTGCTTTTGAGACCAGGGAGGGTGAGGTTTTAAATGTAAATCTGGCATTTCTTCCTGCTGAAGGTCATACGTTTATTGAGGGTATTTATGAGTGTTATCTGGTAAATGACAGTAATTATACTTTGTATTTTAATTATGCTTCGTGCAGCAATAATACCTGGAAAAGTCGTTTCTCGGGCGAGATAGAGCCGAATTCTAAGTTGTTTATTGAAGAGTTTGGTAAAAATGAAATTCCTGAGCTTGAGAAAATTAGTTTTCAGTGTCTGGCTTTTAAGAGGGGCGGTTTCTATAAATTTAAAAATACTTATTCTGTTGAGTTGAGGCTTGATTTGGTTAAGTTTTACAAACTGCATTGCTTTAGGGAAAATGATTTTTTTGAGGAGGATGCATTGATAGTCGAACTTATAAGAAATGATAATCCTGAGAAGACTCTGATGGTTTCGCCTGATGAAATTAAAAAGGCTATGCTTGAAAAAGAGCCTGAGAAACCGCGTGTATCTGTGCCGCTTAATAAAAAGAAGTCTGAGATATTGGAGGTAGATCTGCATATAAATACTTTGCTTGATACGACTGCAGGCATGGATAATGCTGCTATTTTGCAGTATCAGCTTGAAGTTTTCAGAAAAAATATGGACGAGAATAGTAAGGAAAAGGGGCGTAAAATTGTATTTATTCATGGCAAAGGTGACGGGATTTTGCGTTCTGCTATTATAAAGGAATTAAAAACTAAGTACAGCAAGTGTAAATATCAGGATGCTTCATTTAAGGAATATGGATTTGGGGCAACTATGATAACTATATATTAATTTAATAAACAATAAGATATGAAACTTATAGATCGTTTTTTCAGCTATGTGCGTCAGGATACTCAGTCAGATCCCGAAACCGATCTTGTGCCCAGCACTCCTGCTCAGATGGCTTTTGCTAAAGTTCTGGCTGAAGAGTTGAAAAGTATTGGATTGTCTGAGGTTGAACTTGACAGTAATGGTTATATAATGGCGACTTTGCCTTCAAATATTGATGAGGACAGGCCTGTGGTTGGTTTTATTGCTCATATGGATACTAGTCCGGATATGAGTGGTAAAAATGTGGAACCTCAGATAGTTAAGTCGTACAATGGTGGTGATATTTTGCTGGATCCTGATGAATATGTGGTGCTTTCTCCTGCTGAATTTCCTGAGTTGCTTTATTATAAAGGTCAGGATTTGATTTGTACCAATGGTAAAACATTGCTGGGTGCTGACGATAAGGCCGGTATTGCTGAAATTGTGAGTGCAATGGAGTATCTGATAGCTCACCCTGAAATTAAACATGGTAAGATAAGGATTGGTTTTACTCCTGATGAAGAAATAGGCAAGGGGCCCGATCATTTTGATGTTGCAAAATTTGGTGCTGACTGGGCTTATACTATTGATGGTGGTGAAATCGGTGAGCTGGAATATGAAAACTTTAATGCTGCTTCGGCAAAGATTACTTTCAAGGGCAGGAATGTGCATCCTGGTTATGCTAAGCATAAAATGATGAACTCTATAAGGATAGCTCATCAGTTTGCTGCAATGTTGCCCAGACACGAAACTCCTGAGCATACTGAGCAGTACGAGGGTTTCTATCATTTGACGGCTTTTAATGGTGATGTCGAAAAGACTGTTTTAAATTATATTATCAGAGATCACGACAGAGACAGATTTGAGCGTCGCAAAAAGGAAATGGAGCATCTTGTTAATAAAATTAATTCTGAATTTGGTGCCGAAACCGCTGTTCTTGATATGAAAGATCAGTATTACAACATGAGGGAAAAAATTGATCCTGATAATATGCATGTTATTGTTCTGGCTGTGGATGCTATGGAAAAATCGGGTGTAAAACCAAAGATAAGACCTATAAGGGGTGGTACTGATGGTTCAAGATTGTCATATATGGGACTGCCTTGTCCGAATATTTTTGCCGGTGGTCATAATTTTCACGGTAGGTTTGAGTTTGTGCCTGTGCCCTCTATGGAAAAGGCTATGCAGGTAATTATAAAAATAGCAGAACTAGCAAAATTTAAATAATGAAAAATACTCCTTTTACACATATTCATCAAAGTCTGAATGCAAAAATGAGTGAGTTTGCGGGCTATCTTATGCCTATTGAATACTCCGGAATTATTGCTGAGCACCTGGCTGTTTGTTCGGGTGTTGGGGTTTTTGATGTGTCTCATATGGGTGAATTTATGGTTGAGGGCCCTGAGGCTCTTGCTTTTTTACAAAATCTGGTGTCAAATGATGTAAGTGTTGTCAGCAAAGGGCAGGCTCAGTATTCTTATTTGCCTAATGAAAATGGTGGCATAGTTGACGATTTGCTTGTTTATAAATTGGATGACGATAAGTATTTGATGGTTGTAAATGCTTCAAATATTGAAAAAGACTGGCAGTGGTGTCAGTCGCACAATTCTGTCGGTGCTAAATTGAGAAATATTTCTGATGAGACTGCTCAGCTGGCCATACAGGGGCCTAAGGCTATTGATGTGTTGCAAAAGATAACTGATGTCGATTTGAAATCAATACCATATTATCATTTTGATTTTGGCGTGCTGGCCGGTGTTCCGGGTGTGCTTATTTCAAATACCGGATATACTGGTGCGGGCGGTTTCGAAATTTATTTTAAGCCTGAAAATGCTGTTGAGATATGGGATGCTATTTTTGAGGCTGGCCGGGATTATGATATTAAGCCCATTGGTCTTGGGGCGAGAGATACTTTAAGGCTGGAAATGGGTTTTTGTCTTTATGGTAATGATATAGACGATAATACATCTCCTGTTGAGGCCGGGCTTGGTTGGGTAACTAAGTTTAAACCCGAAAAGCAAACTCCTTCGAGAGCTATTATTGAAAGGCAGATGTCTGAAGGTGTTAAAAGTAAGCGTGTTGGGTTTGAAATGCGTGATAAGGGTATAGCCAGGCATGGTTATGTTTTGTGTGATGTAAATGGTAATGAGATTGGTATTGTTACTTCGGGCAGTATTTCTCCTCTCACTAAAACGGGTATTGCTATGGGCTATGTTTCAAGTGAATTTGCTAAACCGGGTACTGAGATATTTGTAAACATTAGGGAGCGTTTATTAAAGGCTGAAGTTGTAAAGATGCCTTTCAGAAAATAAGATGATGAAAAAAATATATTTATTGGTATTGCTTGCTTTGTCTGTAATGACTCAGGTGCAGGCGCAGTCACAAGCGCAGTCTCCTGAGGTTAAGAATGTGATTTATATGATTGGAGACGGTATGGGCTTCAGCCATATTTCGGCTATGATGATAGCTAATGGTTATAATAAAACTGCTTTTGACAGGGTTCATTCTGCCGGTATGGTTAAGACTTTTTCTGCCAACAACAGGGTTACTGATTCTGCTGCTGCCGGAACCGCTTTGGCCTCCGGCCACAAAACTAATAACGGTACTCTGGGTATTGATGCAAAGGGAGATACTGTTTACAGTATTATGACTAAGGCTGCTAAACGTGGTGTTAAGACTGGAATTCTGGTAACTTGTGAAGTTCAGCATGCTACTCCGGCTGCTTTTTACTCTCATGTTAATTCCAGAGGTAGTATGGAAGATATTGCTAAGCAATTGTCTGCAAGCAATATTGATGTCATTATTGGCGGTGGTCTTAAATACATGAGCTCGAGAAAAGACAAGATTGATCTGGTGAAGCAAATGAAAAAGCAGTCTTACAACTTTTGTGGTGACACGAAAGAACTGAATAAAATTAATTCGGGTAAAGTTCTTGCTCTGATTGATTCTGTAAGGCCGCCTTATGTGGACGAGGGCAGGGGAGACTATTTGCCTGAGGCTACTGCAAAGGCTCTTGAAATACTTAATAATAATGCCGCGGCTTCGGGTGACAAGGGCTTTTTTCTAATGATAGAGGGCTCGCAAATAGATTTTGCCGGACATAAAGGTGATATTGGTAAGGTTGTGGCCGAGGTTGAAGATTTTGAGAAGTCTGTTGCTGTTGCTATGGATTTTGCTGACAAGCATCCTGGAACTTTGGTTGTAATTACTGCCGATCATGAAACGGGAGGACTTACCATGCCTTCAGGTAATTCTGATTTTACCAAGGGTGAAAGTGGTATTAATTTTAAGTTTTCTTCTACCAGTCATACCGGAATAATGGTTCCTGTAATGGCGTATGGTCCGGGCTCTGAAAAATTTTCAGGAGTGTTCGATAATACTGATCTTCCAAAAATAATTGCAAAACTGACAGGAATCAATTGATTCCTGCCGGTTTTAATAATTGTCAGTGATTTGCCCTGAATGCTTCAAGTCGTTCTTTCAAATCATTGTACTGATCTTCTTTAATAAACGAGGTGCAAACTCTCAAGCCCTGCTGGTTGCTGCCCGTGGTTTCGAGAGAGATAGCACTGATACCATAAAACATAAGCTCTTTCATTAGTTCACCACCCGTCATCCCCGGGTATCCTACCGTAAAATAAAAGCCGTCTGCTATTTCTTCACCCAGGTCGTTGTCATAAACTATATAAAAGCCGTTTTCGTTAAAATACTTTTTGACTACCTCAGCCCTTTTGCCGTATTCTCTTACATTGCCGATAAAGTCAAACTTACCGTCAGATGCAGCCTTCATTATTGCTGCCAGAGCATACTGAGCTGAGTGTGATGTGCCTGCCGATAACGAATAAAGTACTCTGTTTACCATAATATTTCCAAAATCGGCTGCACCGTACTGCTTTTTCAAATCGCTAAACTCTCTGTAAAACAATTTCTCCGAAACCGCTGTAAAACCTATTCTCTGCCCTGCATAGCTAAATGCTTTAGAACCCGAAATCAGCATAATGTAATTGTCTGTATATTTTGCAACTGTTGGCTGAAATGGCGGTTCGAATGGTTTGCTTAGGTCTTTTCTGAAATCCATCGCAAAGTATGCAAGGTCTTCAATTACCACAACATCGTATTTTTCGGCAAGTTTGCCTATTGTTTCAAGTTCTGAGGCCTGAAGGCAAAACCATGCAGGATTATTAGGGTTAGAATATAATATGGTTGAGATTTCTCCTTTAGATAGTCTTCTTTCAAGTTCTTCACCAAGTGCTTCTCCTCTGAAATGGAACGCGTCTATAGATTCGTATTCGCATTCGATAACTGCAAGCTGAATTTTTTGTACAGGAAATCCGGGATCGATAAACAGAACTTTTCTTCTTGACTTATCTCTCTGTGTGCTGGTAATAAATGCAGCCATAGTTCCCTGCATGGATCCTGTTACGGGAGTGCAGCAAGCTGCAGGAACATCTGCATCTATAAATGCTTTGACAAATCTGGATGCCTGATTTTTAAATTCGGCAGTACCCTGAAGTGGCGGATATACAGAAGCTACTCCGTTTTTTAAAGCTTCTATCTCTGCATTCACTCCAATTTCAGATGCTGGAAGGCCTGGAACGCCCATTTCCATCCTTATAAATCGTTTTCCGGTAATATCTTCAATTTTATTTGCAATATCTACAACTTCTCTGATGGTTGCCCTGCCAAAGTCAGGTAACTTGTATTCGTCAATAACACTCTGAACTACAGAATATTCAAATGGGGTATCTTTCATAACTGGTTTTTAATAGTTGTCTGCAAATGTACAAAAAGCATTTTAAGCGAAAAAAAACTTTTTACAACGCTTGCAAATTCAACAAATCTGCCTATCTTTGCAACCGCAATCAGGAAATGATAGCAACCCTTAAAACGGTGTGGTAGTTCAGCTGGTTAGAATACCTGCCTGTCACGCAGGGGGTCGCGGGTTCGAGTCCCGTCCATACCGCAGAGAGCCTACGACAAGAGGCGCCAAAAGAAAGACAAGCCCTTCATATT
>CAZFUO010000061.1:0-11215 GCA_964522065.1 uncultured Bacteroidales bacterium
TACTGAATGTTGTTAAGGAAATTGTCAGAAAATATGATATCGATGCTATCCATATGGATGATTATTTCTATCCTTATCCAGACGGCAAGTTGGCTTTTGATGACAGTAAGTCTTTTTCGGAATATGGTATAAGACAAGGATATACTGAAAAAAATAAAGCTGACTGGAGACGAAGCAATGTAAACAATCTTATAAAGGAGCTTGGTGAAACTATACATAATGTAAAACCATGGGTTCAGTTTGGTGTGAGTCCGTTTGGTATTTACAGAAACAAAAAAGATGATCCTTCGGGTAGTAATACCAACGGGTTTACAAATTATGACGGACTTTATGCCGATGTTCTACTTTGGGTAAAAAATGGCTGGGTAGATTATGTAGTGCCACAACTTTACTGGGAAATTGGTCATAAGGTAGCTGATTATAAAACGCTTATAGACTGGTGGGCTGAGTATAGTTTTAATGTACCTCTTTATATAGGCCAGGATGTTTTACGAACCATGAAACCTGATAGTCTGAGCAAAAGTCAGTTAAAACGTAAAATGGATATGGCTGACAATCTTTCGGCCGTAAACGGGCATTGCTTTTGGCCTGCATACGAAGTTGAGAGGAATGCGGGTGGCATAAAAGACAGCCTAAGATTAAAATATTTCAAATATAAGGCACTGACTCCAGCTTTTGCAAAATATGACAGCATACCGCCAGCAGAGGTTTCTAATTTAATTTATGTAAAAAATGCAGACGGTAGTAAAACTTTAAAGTGGAAGGAGCCTATACATCACAATGATAATGACAAGGTTAAGAAATATGTTATTTACGGATTTGAAAGAGATAAGGCTATAGATACAAGCAAGGCTGAAAGCATTATTGACTTTACAACCCAAAGCAGCTATGTAGTACCTTCTAGATCAAAGTATTCTGTTTTTGTTGTTACCGCACTTGACAGATGTGGAAATGAGAATGAAGGGGTCAGGCTGTTTACAAAATAGTATCATGGGTTTTGTTGTACATTTTTCTAAATAATGTATCAAAACCCAGAAGGATCAATATAATTAAACCGAGTCCTGCGGAGTATGAGAATATTTCTGTTTGTCTGGGAGTTATCGTAACCCGTGAAAATGATGTGGTCAAATCGAAAGACAGATAATTTATAAGTATGAACGCTGTACCTGCAATCATTGCTGATGCTACTGCTATCAAAAGAAATAAAATCAGATTGTGCTTTCTTTTATTGACTCTGGCATTTTCGAGTGCAATTTTCTCAAACAGTCTGGTTTCAAAACCGTCTGAAAGTTTATAATCTTCAGATTTTAGTATTTGTTTTATTGCTCTATCTTGTTTCATAGTTTTACATCTGATTTGTCAAATATACTAGTCTTTTTCTTATTCTGAAAAGTCTCACCTTAACATTTTCAGCACTTAGCTGCATAATATCTGCTATTTCCTTTATGCTTTTGTCTTGGTTATAATATAAGGAAATCAAGGCATTAGCATCTGCATCAAGTTGTTTTACAGCAGACTCCAGTTTTATCATTAATTCCTCGTCTTCACTCCTGTCAAGAACATCATCTACGACATCGTCAGGAATATTATTAATAATCTTTTCATCAAGATCAGAAAAATCATATTTTGATTTTCTTGTTGCACTTATTGCAGTATTGTATGTTATCCTGTATATCCATGTTGAAATACTGCAGTCTGATCTGAATTTCGCTGCGTTTTTATAAACCTTCATGAAAACATCCTGAGTTAATTCCTCGGCTTCTTCTCTGTTGTGAACAATACCTGCAAGTAAAGAAAAGACAGGACGCTTAAAACGATTTAACAAAAGAGAAAACGCGCTTGTATCTCCTTGTGCTATTAGTTTTATTATCTCTTTATCGTCCATCTGATCTTTAATTAATGTATTGACGCCAGATTATAAAAAAGGTTACACTTCAAGAAAATTTTTGTATAACTGTAACCAATTTAAAAATGATGCGTCATAACAAACAAAGGACAATATTAATCAATAAATTTTAACATTATGCTTGAATTCATCTCAATTCCGTTACTAGTCGGAATAGTTACATTAGGTATTTATAAACTGTTTGAACTTTATGCAAGACGCAAAGAAAGACTTGCAATTATCGAAAAAATGGGTGACAAATTTGACCCTTCAATGTTAGGTATAAGTTCTAACCTTTTTGAAAGAAGTTTGCCTGTCTCCAGATTTGGAACTTTAAAAATTGCCTGCTTGTTGTTGGGTATTGGTCTTGGACTAATGGTTGGTTATTTTATTACCATTAACACAGTAAATTATAATACTGATAGCTGGCAATACAGAAATCAGGAAGAAGTTATTTATGGTGCTTCAGTAATGTTATTTGGTGGGCTTGGATTGTTGATTTCATTCTTAATTGAAATTAAAAACAGAAAGGCCTGATTTATTTTCAGATTAACTCAATAAAGCTGAAGAGTGCGGTTAATACGATTTAGTTATAAGTATAAAACGAAGAAGTTTTATACTTATAATTGAATCGTTTTATACTTATAGTTAAATCGTTTTATACTTATACTTTTTCGGGGCTTTTTCTAATATTTAAAGTCTATTACGACCAGTTCTGATTTTGTTCCGACTCTGAAATGCGGGCCCCAAATGCCAAGTCCTGAAGAAACGTAATAATGGGTGTTCCCTTTTTTGAGATAGCCGTATGCTTTTTCGAACATCGCTCCTACTACCAGATTTATGGGGAAAAACTGTCCGTTGTGAGTATGACCCGATATTTGCAGATCGATATTGTTTCGCTCTGCATCTTCCAGATTATAAGGCTGATGATCCATCATTATCACAGGTAAATCTTTATTTAAATCTTTTGTGATTTCAGACAAAGGCATTCTTCTCCTGTTTGTTCTGTCATTTCTGCCTACAATATACAAACTACTGTCAACTAAAATCTTATCATCACAAAGTACATTTATTCCTGAAGATTCCAGATAACCGTTTATTTCTTCAAGTTTTCCTGAATAGTATTCGTGGTTACCGTTTATAGCGTAAACTCCATGTTTTGATTTTAACAGACTTAACTCTTCTTTCATATTCTGCTCGACTACAGGCCCTATGGATCTGTCAGTTATATCTCCGGCAAGTAAAATTATATCAGGGTTTTGTGCATTTATAAGATTTACAAACTTATCAAGTCGCTTCTTGTCTATACTTGTGCCCAGATGTATATCACTGGCTGCTACTATTCTGATACTTTTATTTTGTTGCGGTTTTGCCGATGTCTCAAGACTAAGATTTGTGACAACAGGATTGTTAAACCTTATATTTCCATAAACCAGTGCTATACAAGTGATAATAAAACTTATCAGGGCTATGTATGATCTGAGCTTTATCATCCCTTCAGGAGCAAAATGAAGGAAGTGATTTGCAAGTCTGACCAGGTCTGTGATAAAGTATGACAGTAGCATGTAAATAACCGTGAGCATAAAGGTGTAGCCAACGAATGTTATGACTTTTGCTGCTGAAGGGCTGAGGATATGCTCAAGAAACAAGCCTGACATAAGTAATAAAAACATCACTACGTATGCCACAATAAAGCCTGTCTTTAAAAAGTTATTGGCAGGTAATACCTGCCAACTTCTTATCATAACGTACGACATCATACCCAGGTATGTTGCCAGTACCGTAAAAAAGAATACGAATTTCATTTATCAGTTTAATTTTTTATCCAGATTTTCTTTTAGTGCAAGGAGAAACTCCTGTGTGCTAAGATAATTGTTTCTCTGTAATTTTTCACCATAAATGAGTATTGCAAGATCTTTTGTCATCTTTCCGCTTTCAACGGTTTCGATGCAAACACTTTCGAGTTTATTGCAAAAATCTATTAGCTTGTCGTTGCCGTCAAGTTTACCTCTGTGTAAAAGGCCTCTTGTCCAGGCATATATTGAAGCTATAGGGTTTGTAGATGTTTCCTGCCCTTTCTGATGCATTCTGTAATGACGTGTGACTGTACCGTGAGCAGCCTCAGCTTCAACAGTTTTGCCATCGGGTGTAACCAAAACCGAAGACATTAATCCCAGTGAGCCAAAACCCTGAGCGACAGTGTCAGACTGTACGTCTCCATCATAGTTTTTGCAAGCCCAGACGAAACCGCCCTCCCACTTCATTACCGATGCGACCATGTCGTCTATTAGTCTGTGTTCGTAAGTAATGCCGGCTTCCTGAAATTTTGCTTTAAACTCGTTTTCGTAAACTTCCTGAAAAATGTCTTTAAAACGACCATCGTAATATTTTAGAATGGTGTTTTTTGTAGAGAAATATAATGGCCATTTCTTTTCTAATGCTACCTGAAATGAAGAACGTGCAAAGCCATAAATTGATTCATCTGTATTGTACATACACATAGCTACACCATCTCCCTTGAAATCAAACACATCCCAGGTAGTTACTTTACCGGTTTCGTCGGTAAATGACATAGTTAGCTTTCCTTTTCCTTTTATGACGGTGTCTGTTGCTTTGTACTGATCGCCAAATGCATGACGGCCTATTACAATTGGTTTTGTCCAGCCTTCAACATAGCGTGGAATATTTTTCATAATAATTGGCTCGCGAAAAACGGTTCCGCCGATAATGTTTCTTAAAGTACCGTTGGGTGACTTCCACATTTTTTTAAGACCGAACTCTTCTACTCTGGCTTCGTCGGGAGTTATTGTAGCGCATTTTATACCTACGTTATACTTATTGATAGCGTTTGCAGCGTCTATTGTGACCTGATCGTCTGTGGCATCGCGATGTTCGATGCCAAGGTCAAAATATTTAATATCTATATCGAGATATGGTAGTATCAGCTGTTCTTTAATGAATGACCAGATAATTCTGGTCATTTCATCTCCGTCAAGTTCTACCACAGGGTTTGCAACTTTTATTTTATCCATATTAAAAATTTATTTATCTGTCTTTTAAAGGTGTGAATGGCATATGTTCGCCTACATTTTTATATGCCGGTCTGATAATACGTTTGCCGGTGAAGTTTAGTTCTTCAATGCGGTGTGCTACCCAACCGACTATTCTTGACATTGCAAACAATGGAGTATATACTTCTTTTGGAAGGCCAATTGCTTCGTAAACAAATCCTGAATAGAAGTCAACGTTGGCACAAACCTGCTTATTGATGCCATCGCCCTTGAAATTCATAAAGGCTTTAACTGCTCTTTCTTCGACAAGTTCCATAAAATTGAATTCTTTTTCAAGATTCTTTTCTTTTGCCAAATCTCTTGCAAGTTCTTTAAGTAATATTGCTCTTGGGTCGGATACTGTATATACAGCATGTCCGATACCGTAAATAAGCCCGGTTTTGTTATAAGCTTCTTTATTAAGCATTTTCATTAGGTAGGCATCAATTTCTTTTTTGTCTTCCCAGTTGGATATTGCTTCTTTCAGATGCTCGAACATTGCAGCCACCTGCAGATTTGCGCCACCATGTAACGGACCTTTCAGTGAGCCTATACCGGCTGCAATAGCTGAATAAGTATCTGTTTCAGCAGAACTTACAACTCTTACAGCAAATGTAGAATTATTACCTCCACCGTGTTCTGCATGTAATATTAGCATCAGGTCGAGTATCTTCACATCTAGCTGCGTATATCTTTTAGGACCCTTCATCATATAAAGGAAGTTTTCTGCTATTGACATATCTTCGTTCGGATGACGAATATGTAATGAACGTCCGTGTTCGCTATGTCTTAAGATATTGTATGCATATGCAATAATTGTTGGGAATTTTGCAATCAGGTCTATCGATTGTCTTATAAGATTGTTTCTTGTAAGATTATCAGGATCAGGATCGAAGGTGTACATTACAAGTACGCTTCTTGCAAGAATATTCATAATATTATTGCCTTCAAGGTCGAGAATGCTCATTTTAGCTTTCTGTTCCATTGGCATTGAGTCATTAATAAGATTGTGGAATATCTTCAATTCCTCGGCATCGGGTAAGTATCCTGAAAGAAGAAGAAATGCAGTTTCTTCAAAACCAAGACGGTTTTCAGCCTGAATACCGTGTGCAAGATCCTCTACATCAATACCTCTGTAGAATAATTTGCCAGGAATGGCCTTAAGTTTGCCGTCTTCACTTTTTTCGTATCCGACAACATCACCAATCTTACTCAGGCCTACAAGCACACCTGTGTGATCGTCATTTCTCAAACCTCTTTTTACATTAAACTTTGTAAAAAGTTCTTTTTCAATGCGACTCGTAGTCTTTATTGTCTCAGACAGTTTATAAATCATGTACTCGTTTTGCATAGTTGTAAATATTAATTGTTTTTTACTCTTTTACCATTGCATTTAAGGCGCTTCCAGACTTAAACCATTCAATTTGCAAGTCGTTGTATGTATGATTTGCCAGAATAGTTTCGCTTGTGCCGTCCTTATGATTAATTTTTATTTGCAGAGGTACTGACGGTGCAAATGACTTCAGGCCTGAAACATCTATGGTATCATCTTCCCTGAATTTTAAATAGTCATCTTTATCGGCAAATGTCAGTGCCAGCATGCCTTGTTTTTTTAGATTTGTTTCGTGAATTCTGGCAAAAGACTTTACCAAAACCACCTTCACATTGAGAAAGCGCGGTTCCATAGCGGCATGTTCTCTGGATGATCCTTCTCCGTAATTTTCTTCTGCTATAACTATACTACCTTTTCCGGCAGCTTTATACTTTCTTGCCAATGCCGAAACCGCAATGTATTCACCTGACTCTGTGTCTAATACAGAGTTAGTTTTACCATTAAAAGCATTTTCGGCACCCATTAAAAGATTGTCTGAAATGTTATCAAGATGCCCCCTGAATCTCAACCAGGGACCAGCCATAGATATATGATCGGTTGTACACTTTCCTTTTGCTTTTATAAGCAAACCTAAATCGGTCAAATCGTCTCCTGACCATGCCGGGAAAGGTTTAAGCTCCTGAAGTCTCTTTGAGGAAGGATCAATTGAAACATTTACTTTCGAACCATCCTCAGCAGGGGCTATATATCCTGCATCTTTTACATCAAAGCCCAGCGGTGGTAGTTCATAACCTTTCGGCTCTGGCAATTTAACTTTTTTGCCGTCTTTGTTTATCAATTCATCTTTTAATGGATTGAATGTCATATCGCCGGCAATACTGAGTGCAGCAACTATTTCAGGTGAACTCACAAATGCGTGGGTATTTGGATTGCCATCATTACGCTTTGCAAAATTCCTGTTAAATGAAGTAATAATGGAGTTTGGTTTTTCAGGCTCCATGTCTTCTCTCTTCCACTGCCCAATACATGGACCACATGCATTTGCCATAATGACTGCACCTGAGTTTTCAAATATCTCAAGAAATCCATCTCTTTCTGCGGTAAATCTTACCATCTCAGAGCCGGGATTAATAATAAGTTTTGACTTTACTTCCAATCCGTTTTTTACAGCGTTGTTTACAATGGCAGCAGCACGGGAAATATCTTCGTAAGATGAATTTGTACACGATCCGATTAGTCCGGCCTCAAGTTTTGAAGGATAATTATTGGATTTAACTGCAGCAGCAAATTGAGAAACTGGCCATGCAGCATCAGGTGTGAAAGGGCCGTTAATATAAGGCTCTAGTTCTGATAGATTTATTTCAATTATTCTATCGTAATACTTTTCAGGATTCAGAGAAACCTCAGGGTCAGCAACCAGGTGTTCTTTATTTTTAAATGCCAGCTCTGATATACTCTTTCTGCCGGTTGCATTTAAGTATTCTGCCGATTTTTCATCAAAAGGGAAAATTGACGTTGTTGCACCAACTTCGGCACCCATATTACAAATAGTGCCTTTACCTGTGGCTGAAATAGTCGCGGTTCCCTCACCAAAGTATTCAATTATAGAATTTGTACCACCTTTAACAGTAAGAATTCCGGCTAGTTTTAGTATTACATCTTTTGGAGATGTCCATCCTGACATTTTACCGGTTAGCTTTACTCCGATTATTTTTGGCATTTTAAGCTCCCAGGGCATACCTGCCATAACATCAACTGCATCGGCACCGCCTACGCCAATGGCTATCATTCCAAGCCCACCGGCATTTGGTGTATGTGAGTCTGTTCCTATCATCATTCCGCCGGGAAAAGCATAATTTTCGAGTACAACCTGATGAATAATTCCTGCTCCGGGTTTCCAGAAACCTATTCCAAATTTGTTTGAAACATCTTTAAGGAAATCGTAAACTTCTTTATTGTTTTCATTTGCTTTTGCAAGATCCTGATTTGCAGAAATATGAGCCTGTATAAGATGGTCGCAGTGAACTGTTGACGGAACCGCTACCCGCTTCTGACCAGAATTCATCAATTGAAGCAATGCCATCTGAGCGGTTGCATCCTGCATTGCAACTCTGTCTGGTGAAAAATTCACATAATCTACTCCCCTGCTGTATTCTTTAATTTCTCCATCATAAAGATGTGTGTACAAGATTTTCTCTGTAAGAGTAAGAGGTCTGTTCAAAGCGGCTCTAACCTTATTTATCTTCTCTTGTAAACCAAAATATGTTTTTTGCAGCATTAATTCATCGAAAACCATCTTTTGCTATATTTAAAATTTGTAATTTACCTAATTCTCTACCTTTTTGCAATAATATGAAAAAAAATCCGGAATTCTGAATAATTCTTCAAATAAAATAGATTATTGCTTTATTTTTTATGCTGAACAACATATCTATGCATATTTATCTAATATTTATTGTATATGTATTCATTTTTCAAATAACTAAAATGCATTATATTTGCATATATAATCTAATAACCAACAAACCTGAAAAAAGTTTACAATGGAAAATATTTTTAAAAACACATTAAAAATCACAGTTTTAATTGTATTTACACTTGGCTTTTCTTTTGCGGCTATGTCTGCCGGAAAAAGTAAAAATAAGCCGGTTTCTGACAGAGAATACTGGGCTGATAAGGCTTATAAAATTGCATCTCCGGTACTCGAAAATATGAGTAAAGGAGAACTGCAGAAAAATATGCTGGTCGAAGTTAGCCCTTCATGGGACGGCAGAAATAAGAAAGTAACATATATGGAGGCATTTGGCAGACTTATGTCAGGAATAGCCCCATGGCTGGCTCTTCCTGATGACGATACTTCAGAAGGCAAAAACAGAAAACAATTAAGAGAATGGGCGCTTAGCAGTTATAAACATGCTGTAGATCCCTCAAGTCCGGATTATTTACTTTGGAATGGCGAGGGCCAGGCACTTGTAGATGCTGCTTTTATTGCAAACAGTTTTATCAGAGCTCCAAAACAATTATGGGAACCACTTGACAGCCTTACCAAGCGCAGATATGTTGAATGCTTTACAGGATTACGCAGGGTCAATCCACCTTATACAAACTGGTTATTGTTTTCAGCTACTGTAGAAACTTTTTTATTAATGGCGGGTGAAAAATATGATGCTTTCAGAATTGATATTGCACTGAAGAAAATCGAAGAATGGTATGTTGGTGACGGTTGGTATTCTGATGGCAGAACATTTGCTTTTGACTACTATAATAGTTACGTTATTCAACCCATGTTTTATGAAGTTGTAGAGGTATTAAAAGCAAAACGTGCACGCATTGGCTATACCGATTTTAATACAATTGAAAGTAGAATGCAAAGGTTTTCTGTAATACTTGAACGATTTGTTTCTCCTGAAGGCACATTTCCTGTATTCGGTAGAAGTATGACATACAGACTTGGAGTATTCCAGCCTTTGGCTTTACTAGCCTGGAAAGGTCGCCTTCCTGAAGAGCTTTCTAATGGTCAGGTAAGATCTGCAATGACTTCGGTTATGAAAAGAATGTTTTCTGTCGATGGTAATTTTAATGAAAAAGGTTATCTCAGACTTGGTTTTGCCGGCTATCAACCTGATCTTGCTGACTCTTATACAAATAATGGAAGCTTATATTTAACATCTCTGGTTTTCCTTCCGCTGGGACTGCCGGAAAGCCATGGTTTCTGGTCAGATGCTCCTGCAGACTGGACTTCAAAAAAGGCATGGTCGGGGCAGCCTTTCAAAAAAGATCATGCTATAAAAAATTGATTAATACCCGAATGGAATGTGAACCATTGGTATATTGTCAATTTTGTCGAGGTGTACCATCTGATCATCAAAGAATATATGTGGACGCATAACTTCAAGGACTCTTCTTTTTTGAATACCTCCAAGGAAGAATGCCTCATCTACAGATATGCCCCAGCTTTTTAGAGTGTTTATCATTCTTTCGTGTGATGGTGCATTTCTGGCTGTGACTATTGCAATTTTAAGAAGCTTTTCAAAACCTGGCTCATTTATGGCTCTTTCAGCTTCAAGCATTTGATAATAAGATATTTTTCTGAACAAATTTGAAAGCGGGCCTCCTTTGTGGGGTTCGTTTTTTTTCGCGGTTTCGAGTTGTTGAAAAGCTTCAAGACTTTTGGTTTCCTGATATACTTTTTCTGCTTCGTAGTCTGCTATAACGCCGTCAAAGTCGAATGCAAGCCTCAACTGATTGTCGGTCTCATCGTCTTCTATTTTTGTATCAAGTACCAAACCTGCGGGAAAGCCTTCTGATATTGCATTTTTTACATCGTCCTGGTTAGCTGATAAAAAAAGTGAGATATTAAATGCATCGTTATATTTAAAAGGAGATTTCCCGGTAAAAAATGCGGCTCTGGTTATATCTAGTCCGTATTTTTGTATAGACCGGAAGACTCTTAGGCCTGTTTCAGGACTGTTCCTTGAAATAAGTACTACCTCAAAAGGTTGCAATTGAGGGAATTGTTTATTGAGATTTAAAAATCTTCTGATAAAAGGAAATGCATCGCCTTTGGGTAATGTCAAATCAAGGTTTTGTTCCTGATATTTTTTATATGCTTCTTCACCCTGCTCTCTGAATACCTTATCTGAATCAGATAAATCAAAAAGTGCACTTGAGGCTACTCCTATAACCAGTTTATCTTCAATCGGGAATGCCATTTGATTTTCTTTGTTTAATAAATTCTGAAGGAGTCATACCAAATTCAGTTTTAAAACAGGATGTAAAATATTTAGGATCGGCAAAACCTACCGAATACGCAATGTCAGAGATATTGCCCATTTGTTTATTTAGCATCTGACAAGCATGCTTCAACCTGATATTCTTTGTAAACTCAACAGGAGATAATCCTGTAAGTGACTTAATTTTACGGTACAAAGAAGACTTTGACATATT
>CAZFUO010000062.1:0-10478 GCA_964522065.1 uncultured Bacteroidales bacterium
GACTCTATTTTTGAGATTTTATCATTAAACACTCCGGCAAGCATTTCACCTTCCTGTTTTCTGAATAAAAGAATATTTTCAAGGGCCTGTTCGAGAGCCGATTTTATTACTGGCCAGTTATCTTCGTCTTCTTCCTGTACTTCCGATTTGAAAACCTCAGGCATTTTCAGCAATAAAGACCAAGGGTCTGAGGGTGGCTGAATACCTAATTTGTTGGCAGATTCTGTTAGTTGTTTCAGATACGCCTCAAATGCTGAAGTGTTAAATTGTAGTATGTTTTCCTTGACTGCGTTGTCAAAATAAATGCTTACATCAACTTTCCCTCTTTCGAGTTTTCTCTGGATTTCATTTCTGATTTCCATTTCTTTATTTTTATAAGAACTTATCATTCTTATTGATAAATCAAGTTGTTTACTGTTAAGCGATTTTATTTCAACCGTTATTTTATTACCATTCAATTCACAATCGGCCTTGCCGTAACCTGTCATCGACTGAATCATTGTCTTACTTTTTGTTACAAAAGTAATTTTATTTGTTGAAACTGCCTCTAAATACTTTGAATTTTGTACTTTTGCAATGACACAATGACTCGTCCTTAAATAATTGTATGGCATTGATTTTAAATATTGAGACTTCAACAGAAGTATGTTCTGTTGCACTTAGCCGTGACGGCAAAATTTTATTTTCAAAAATTGACAGAGACGGGCCTTCACATGCAGCTTTGATAGGACCGTTTGTAGATGAGGCTATTAAAAAAGCCGACGAAACCGGTGATAAAATTCAGGCTGTGGCTGTTAGCTCAGGCCCCGGCTCATATACAGGATTGAGAATTGGCGTGTCGATGGCAAAAGGTGTATGCTTTGGATTGAACATTCCAATGATAGAAGTTGGTACTCTTGAAATTATTGCTGACGAATGCAGAAAGCTTGATGGTTATACTCAGGATATGCTGATAAGACCGATGATAGATGCCAGAAGGATGGAGGTTTACACTTCTCTGTTTGATAACAATCTGGTTAATATCGAAAAAGCGAATGCATTGATTGTTGATGAGACAACATTTGTTGAAGAACTTAAAAAACATAAAATCTGTTTTGCCGGTAACGGTGCACCGAAAATAAAGAATATAGTAAATTCTGAGAATGCATTCTTTCCTGACAATATTGTACCTTTGGCTGAGGCCATGACAGATATTGCAGAAAAGAAATTTGAAGAAGGCAGATTTGTGGATGTAGCTTATTTCGAACCTTTTTATTTAAAAGAATTTGTGGCTACAATCTCAAAAAAAAATATAATATAAAATATATGGAAGTTAACGAGTTAGATTACAATACGCAATTAAAAAGACTTAATTTGCCTGAGTATGGCCGTAATATTCAAAGAATGGTCGATCATGCATTGACATTGGAAGATCCTGAAGAAAGAAAAAAGTGCGCGCAGACTATTATCAATATTATGGGTAATCTTTTCCCGCATTTAAGAGATGTACCTGATTTTAAACACAAACTTTGGGATCATCTTGCTATAATGTCTGATTTTAAGCTTGATATTGAATATCCTTACGAGTTGATTCAAAAAGACAAATTAAATTCTCGTCCGGAGACAGTACCTTACAGCGATGGTAAGATAGGAATAAAACATTATGGACGATATCTTACAGACTTGATAGATAAGGCAGTAGAGATGGAAGACGGCCCCGAAAAAAACCGTCTTGTTCAGATGATGGCCAACCATATGAAAAAGAGTATCATTTCATGGAATCGTGAAAATGTTGATGACCAAAAAATCTATGACGACCTTAGATTGTTGTCTGAAAACAAGATAGACGTAAACGAAACCACTGCAAAATTGGTTGAAATCAGAGAAGTGATAAATCGTAAGCCGCAAGGTCGTCCAATGCAGGGAAACAGAAGAAACAATAAATAATATGGCATCTTTTCTTGTTGAAGGAGGTTTCAGACTTAAGGGTGATATCGAAGCACAAGGAGCAAAAAATGAAGCTCTGCAAGTGCTGTGTGCGGTTTTACTGACATCTGAAGAAGTTGTGTTAGAAAATATTCCCGATATACTCGATATAAAAAATCTTATAGAAATTATAAAAGGTCTTGGAGTAAAAGTTACAGAGATTTCTGCAGGGACTTACAGTTTTGTAGCATCAGATGTTAACCTTGACAGTCTTTATTCAGAAGAATATCTGAGCAAAAGTGCAGCATTAAGAGGTTCTGTAATGATGGTTGGCCCTCTTGTAGCAAGATTCGGAACCGCTGTTATCTCAAAACCCGGTGGTGACAAAATCGGACGCAGAAGGCTCGACACTCACTTTGTCGGTATCCAAAAGCTTGGCGCAGAGTTTGAATACGATAGCCGCAATTATCTGTACAGAGTTAATTCTAACGGCCTTAAAGGTTGTTATATGCTGCTTGATGAGGCTTCTGTTACCGGAACCGCTAATATTCTGATGGCGGCTGTGCTTGCAAAAGGCAAGACAACAATATACAATGCAGCATGTGAGCCATATTTACAGCAGCTTTGCAAAATGCTCAATAAAATGGGCGCAAAAATAAGTGGTATAGGTTCTAACCTGCTTGAAATAGAAGGAGTTGAAAGCTTGTCAGGATGCAGACACAAGGTGCTTCCTGACATGATTGAGGTAGGTAGTTTTATCGGAATGGCAGCAATGACCAGTTCTGAAATAACAATAAAGAATGTAGCTTACGACCAGCTCGGACTAATACCAGACAGTTTTAAAAGACTTGGTATATATCTGGAAAATATTGGTGATGATATCTATATACCATCTCAGGAAAGCTATACCATCGATACATTCATGGATGGTTCGATTATGACTATAGCTGACGCACCATGGCCTGGACTTACTCCCGACCTTTTAAGCGTTCTGCTTGTAGTTGCAACTCAGGCAACAGGAAGCGTGCTTATTCATCAAAAAATGTTTGAAAGCCGTTTGTTTTTTGTTGATAAGCTTATAGATATGGGTGCTCAAATAATCCTTTGCGATCCTCACCGTGCTACTGTTATCGGATTAGGGAAAAAACATAGTTTGAGAGGAAGCACAATGTCTTCACCAGATATCAGAGCCGGTATTGCACTATTAATTGCCGCAATGTCTGCAGATGGAAAAAGTATAATTCATGGAATTGAGCAAATTGACAGAGGTTATCAGAATATTGATGATCGCCTGAACAGACTTGGTGCAAAAATTCAGAGAATCTGATATGATAAAAAAAGCAGAAGTATTTCAAATAGGTCATTTTTATAAGACACACGGTATATCGGGTGAGCTCTCTTTTTCATATACAACAGATATTTTTGACAGAACCGAAGCTCCTTACTGGGTGTTAGAAATGGATGGTATTTTAGTTCCCTTTTTTGTTGAATCATATCGTTTCAGGTCAGATTCGTCAGCTTTGGTTATGCTTGAAGGCATCAACAATGAATTTAAAGCAAAAGAGCTGGTAGGGAAAACTGTTTATTATCCCGTTGCATTTGCAGACAATGAAGAAGAAGAAAGTTCAGAAAATGATGTTTCTGCAATTATCGGGTATAATGTTTCAGATAAAAACCACGGTAACCTTGGACAGATATTATCAATTGATGAATCTACCTTAAATGTTTTGCTTGTAGTAGAAGGTGAAATGGGCGAAATCCTGATACCATTAGCCGGCGATTTCCTGTTGGGTATTGACAAAAAGAGCAGAACACTTCATGTTGAATTACCTGAAGGTTATCTTGAATTATGAGTATTATATCTTCAAATAATCTCACTATTGGCTATACCCGTGGCAAAAGTAAAAAAGTAATTCAGTCAAATTTAAATCTTAAAGCCACAGAAGGAGAGTTTATTGCACTAATAGGTCCTAACGGGTGCGGCAAATCAACTCTTTTGAAAACCTTAAGTGGTTTGCTGGAAGTTTTGGATGGTGAAATTATTATAGAAGGAAAAAATATTGATAAAATAAGTCTTGCTGAAAGAGCAAAAATGTACAGTATTGTTTTAACCGAAAACGTAAATGTTGGTTATATAACAGTATTTCAATTGGTAGCAATGGGCAGGCATCCTTATACAACTCTTTCAGGCAGTCTTTCTGAAGATGATAAGCAAATAATACATCAGTCACTTGAAGCAGTGAATATGTCAGCAATGTCCAATAATTATTTACAGGAATTATCCGACGGAGAAAGACAAAGAGTGATGATAGCCAAAGCTTTAGCTCAGACAACTAAAATTATTTTCCTTGATGAACCAACTTCACATCTTGATCTTTCCAACAGAATTGAAACCATGATTCTGCTAAAAAATCTTGCAAAACAAACAGGAAAGACTATCTTGATTTCAACACATGAGATTGACATGGCTTTACGTTTGGCTGACAATGTTTGGTTGATTGATAAACAAAGAGGACTATTTGCCGGAAAACCTGAAGAATTATTATCGCTTGGCATTTTACAAAAAGTATTTAACAGCGATAATTTTGGTTTTGAAAAGCAAACAGGCAGGGTTATAATTTATTAGAATTTATTTTTTAAATTCGCCAACTTTAAGATAGTTATTACTGATGAAGAAAAGCAAAACGAGTCTGTATTTAGAAAAACTCAAAAAGAAATTCAGACTTACAATTTCAAATGAGAGCACTCTGGAATCAATTTTTTCTTTGAGAGTCTCCAGACTTGACGGAATTTTTTTGTCAGCATCTCTTATTATTGTTTTGTTTTTTATTTTTTTCGTTTTGTTGAGATACACTCCCATGAGTTCCTTTTTACCTAAGTATATGGAACCAAAATTTAAAGAAAGACTTTTGAACGATGCATACAGAGTTGACTCAATTTCGAGGGTCTTTGATAAACAATCTCAATATATATCTGTCATTAAAGATATTATAAACGGAGATGTACCCGAAGATATGTTAAACAGCAGCAAAGACATCCCTTTTGATACTCTGGCCAACCATCATATGGAGCTAATGAAAGCTACAGAAAATGAATTAAAGTTCAGAGCAAAATATGAAGAAAGCGAAAGAGGAAACCTCTCAACAATAACAAATAAGACTGTAAAAACAGATTTATTGTTTTACCAGCCTGTAAAAGGGAAAGTAAATGCTAAATACGATCCTTCTGAGAAAAAATATGGTATGGATTTTGTTGTAGAAGAAAGACAACCTGTAATGTCTGTTTTAGACGGAACAGTTATTTTTGCCACTTATACTCCGGAGTTTCAGTATGTAATACATGTACAGCATTCAAATGATTTTATTTCAGTTTACAAAAACAATAATGAACTGATTAAAAAACAAGGAGACAGAGTTAAAGCCGGAGAAGTAATTGCGATTATAAGTACAACAACAGGAGCTGCAGAAGTTAAGGTGCTAAGTTTCGAACTTTGGCAAAAAGGTTTTGCATTAAACCCGGAGGATTATATTCTATTTTAGTAAGACTTAAGATGAAACAATCAGAGGATAAAATAAAACAAGTAGCAATATTAGGCTCAACAGGCTCTATAGGTACTCAGGCACTGGAAGTAATAAAATCACATCCGGGTCGATTTGAGGTATTTGCTCTGACTGCAAATAATAATGTTGATTTACTTATTAAACAGGCAATCGAATTTAAACCTGAAATCGTTGTTATAGGCAATACAGATCATTACACAAAACTAAGCCAGGCACTGGATGGTTTACCCATTAAGGTATATTCAGGCAGTGAGTCTATTTCTCAAATCGTCGAAACCGAACATATTGATATGGTACTGACTGCAATGGTCGGTTATTCTGGATTAAAGCCAACTATTCACGCCATAAAGGCAGGCAAAACTATAGCCTTGGCAAATAAAGAAACTTTGGTTGTAGCAGGTGAAATAATAACAAGACTTGCTACAGAAAATAAAGTTGGTATTTTGCCTGTTGACTCAGAGCATTCAGCGGTTTTTCAATGTCTTGAATATCATAATCCTCTTGAAAAAATTATACTGACAGCTTCCGGTGGGCCGTTCAGGACATTTTCAAAAGAACAACTTATTACGGTAACAAAACAACAAGCCCTGAAGCATCCCAACTGGGATATGGGAGCCAAAATTACAATAGACTCTGCCACTATGATTAATAAGGGTTTTGAAGTAATCGAAGCTAAATGGCTGTTTTACTTAAAACCTGAACAGATAGAGGTAATGGTTCATCCTCAATCTATTATACATTCTATGGTGCAGTTTCATGACGGATCAATAAAAGCACAGATGGGTTTGCCAGATATGAAACTACCTATATTATATGCATTAACTTATCCTGAAAGGGTAAAAACAGAATTTAAAAGACTAGACTTTTCTGTATTTTCTTCACTTACCTTTGAAAAGCCAGATCTTGAACGATTCAGAAATCTGGCTCTTGCATATACCGCTATGGAAAAGGGTGGTACTATGCCCTGCATTCTAAATGCAGCAAATGAAGTTGTTGTTGATGCTTTTCTTAAAGACAAAATCGGCTTTATGGAAATGTCAGATGTAATAAATTCAACAATGGAGAAGACTTCTTTTATAAAAACCCCGGATTATGACGATTATGTAATGACAGATCGCGAAGCAAGAGAAATAGCAAAATCACTTTTGAAATAAACAAATACAAATAATATCTATCAATTATGGACATCTTTTTATTACGAGCATTACAGTTGATCTTAAGTTTATCTATACTCGTATTGATTCACGAATTTGGTCATTTTCTGTTCTCAAAACTCTTTGGAGTAAGAGTTGAGAAATTCTATATGTTTTTCAATCCGTTTTTTTCAATATTCAGAGTAAAGAGAATTGGTAAAAAGTGGAAGTTCTCATGGTTTTCAAAAAATGCTCCTGAGGAGTATAAGGAATACCCTGATAATACTGAGTTTGGTTTAGGTTGGGTTCCACTTGGAGGCTATTGTGCAATTTCGGGAATGATAGACGAAAGTATGAAAGTGGACGAAATGAAGGAACCGGAAAAGCCATGGGAGTTCAGAACCAAACCGGCTTGGCAAAGACTTCTGATTATGGTTGGTGGTGTATTATTCAACTTTATTCTTGCTTTGGTTTTGTACTCAGGTATTTTAAAAGTATGGGGTGAAGAATATCTGCCTATGAAAAATGCCCCAATGGGTATGGACTTTTCAGTTGCAGCTCACGAGGCTGGCTTTGTTGACGGAGACAGACTAATTTCAGCAGATGGTGTGGAAATTGACAGACTTACAGAGGAAAGTCTTATGACAATTATCGAGTCTGCAAATGTTAAGGTATTAAGAGAAGGACAGGAAATGAATATTGCAATTCCTAAAGATTTTATGCAGAAGATTATGAAAGCTGAACAAGCTTTTCTGGCTTTCAGATATCCGGCTGTTGTAAAAGATATTATGCCGGGAACTCCTGCTAAAAAGAGTGGTCTTATGGCTGGTGACAGTTTGACTGCAATTAATGGAAAAACTGTTGTTACATTCTCAGATTTCACTCTGGCATTGCAGGAGAATAAAAGCAAAGAGATTACTCTGTCACTTTACAGGGATGGTAAATTACAGGATGTGAAGATTACACCTGATGAAAATGGTAAAATAGGTTTTTATGCCAAGCATTTCAGTGAAATATTCGAAACTCAAAAAGTCGAGTATTCTCTGTTTGCAGCAATTCCTGCCGGTATAAAAAAAGGTGTTGAGAAACTCACAGGTTATGCCGGTAGTATGAAATATGTCTTTACCAAGGAAGGAGCTAAAAATATTGGCGGTTTCGGAGTAATTGGTAGTCTTTTCCCTCCTGTATGGAACTGGCAGATTTTCTGGGAAACCACTGCTTTCCTTTCAATTATTCTGGCATTTATGAATATACTTCCTATACCTGCTCTTGATGGCGGACATATTTTGTTCTTGCTTGTTGAGGTTGTTACACGCAGAAAACCTGGATTGAAATTTCAGGAATATGCTCAGATGGTAGGTATGATATTACTGTTTTCATTATTGATATTTGCAAACGGAAACGACCTTTACCGATGGTTATTTAAGTAAACGTATGTGTAAAATTTGATGAAAATAGGTTGTTAATTTACAGGCTGCTCTATATGGGCAGCCTTTTTTATGCAGTAAATCAGGGTTTTATGTTTTTGATATTTTTTCATGCTGATATGTCAGATTTTACGAGTCAATATTTTTTGATGTGTTTTGCTAAATTTGTATATTATTAATCTGAATAATCTTAAATTGTTGATGAAAAATACAATCTTCATCTTATCATTATTGTCTCTTCTGTTTTTAACCGGTTGCGCTAAGAGAGAAATTCAAAGCGGAATCCCAAATTTTAAATGGATTGGTGAGGTTGGTGCCAAGTCCAAACCGAATACTACAAATACATATATTGCCAATGAATTTGGAGCTGTTGCTGATTCTTCAGTTTTAAGTACTAAAGCCATTCAGGCTGCAATTGATAAGTGTGCTGAAAATGGCGGTGGTCGTGTTACTTTAAATCCCGGAAATTACTGCATAGGTACCGTTTTCTTAAAAAGTAATGTAAATTTGCATTTACCTGAAGGTGTTAAGATATACGGAAGTAAGGTTATTGAAAATTATCCTTTGATAGATACCAGAATTGCAGGTATTGAAATGAAATGGCCTGCCGCTCTTATAACAGCTATCGGTCAGGATAATGTTTCACTTACAGGTGAAGGTGAAGTTTGGGGGCAGGGTAAAGTTTTTTGGGAAAAATATTGGACTATGCGAAGAGACTACGATATGAGAGGCTTGAGATGGATAGTCGATTACGACTGTAATCGTCCCAGGATGATACTGTTCCAGAATTGTACTAATGTTACAATGAATGGTAACAGCTATTTTGAAGCGGGCTTCTGGACTGTTCATATTTTGTATTCCAGTTTTGTTACTATTGACGGAATACTCATTAATAATAACAATGCAGGTGAAGGTCCAAGTACAGATGGTATTGATATTGATTCATCTGATCATATTCTTGTACAAAATTGTGATATAAGTTGTAATGATGATAATTTCTGCCTTAAAGCTGGAAGAGATGCTGACGGTCTTCGTGTTAACAGACCTACTGAGTATGTTGTAATAAGAGATTGTATTGCAAGAGAAGGTAGCGGATTGTTTACCTGTGGAAGTGAAACTTCAGGTAGTATAAGAAATATTGTAACTTATAATATGACAGCACTTGGTTCTCAGGTTGGAATGAGGTTTAAATCTGCTTTAAACAGGGGTGGCATAGTTGAAAATGTCTATCTTGCTAATTTTGTGATGAAAAACGTGAGAGATCCTTTTCAGATAAATCCTAACTGGAATCCAAGTTACAGTTATTCAAAACTACCTGCTCCTTATGTTTGGGATAGCATTCCTCAACATTGGAGAGTAATGCTTACTCCTGTAGAACCGGTTGAAAAAGGCTGGCCTAAATTCAGAAATATACATTTTACAGATATAAAAGCTGATTCATGTAAAGTTGCAATTATATGTGAAGGAGTAGAGTCTTCTACTGTAGATTCGTTTTATTTAGAAAATGTACACATAACTGGTCAGAACCCAGGCAGAATGTATTGGGCTAAAGACTGGAACCTAAAGAATGTATATATAGGTGGATTCAACGGTGAAAAAGTAGATATGAGAAATTCAACAAATGTACCATTATACCAATAATATGAGAAATACATTATTATATACAGCAATAGCTGTTGTGCTTTTTGCTTCATGTGCAGGCAGTAAAAAATCAAATACTCCTATTGACAGAGAGGCTCTTGTTAAAAGACATAATGTCCAGGTGAGCGGTTTCGACTCATTGGCTTCATTATCTGTGGGTAATGGGAATTTTGCTTTTACTGTAGATGCTACTGGTCTTCAGTCTTTTCCTGAGTTATACAAAAATGGTGTGCCATTGGGAACTCAGTCTCAATGGGGCTGGCATAGTTTTCCTAATGTAAATAATTACAAACCTGAAGAAACCTGGAAAGAATACGATTTTCACGGCAGAAAAGAGCTTTATGCAACTCAGCCAAACGAACCTGAAAGAAGTAAGAATGCTTCAAACTATTTCAGAGAAAATCCACACAGACTTCATTTGGGTATAATTGGTCTTGATATCAAAAAAAATGATAAGTCTGCTTATAGTGCAGAAGAAATTAAAGAAATAAGACAAACTCTCAATTTGTGGGATGGTGTTGTCTCAAGTTATTTTAAAGCAGGTGAATTTGGTGTTGATGTGAAAACTTTATGTTTGCCCGATCAGGACAGAATATCATCTGAGGTTAATTCTCAAATGTTTAATACCGGACTTTTGTCTGTAAAATTTCAGTTTCCTTTTCCCACAGGTAAACATGCGGACTGGGCTTGCGATTTTACTAAACCTGAAGCACATAGTACTAAAATTATTAGCGAAAAAGCAGGCGAAGTGGTACTTGAACGTGTATTGGATAACGACAAATATTATGTAAGGATAAACTGGGATGGCAATG
>CAZFUO010000062.1:10488-11211 GCA_964522065.1 uncultured Bacteroidales bacterium
TTTCAGACTTATACCTACAGGAGGTAAAATAACTTTTACTTGTCACTTTTTGCCGGAAAAACCTTTTGATAATACCTTATTCAAGTCTTTTGGTCAGGATTTTACTGCTTCAGTAAACTGGTGGAATGATTTTTGGAAAAGAGGAGGTGCTATAGATTTTTCACAGTGTAAAGATGCCAGAGCATTCGAACTTGAACGCAGAGTGGTTCTTTCTCAATATCTTATGGCTATTCAATGTGCAGGAAACTATCCTCCTCAGGAATCAGGATTGACTTACAATACATGGTATGGCAAGTTCCATCTTGAAATGCATTGGTGGCATGGTGTTCATTTTGCATTATGGGGAAGACCTGATTTGCTTGAAAGAAGTCTTTCATGGTACAATACTGCAAAACCTATTGCACAGGATATTGCTAAAAGACAGGGATGGCAGGGAGTCAGATGGATGAAAATGACAGATCCTTCTGCTGCTGAGGCTCCGTCTAAAGTTGGTTCTTTCCTTATTTGGCAACAACCACACATTATATATATGGCAGAAATGATGTACAGGGCTAATCCTGATACTTCTGTTTTGAATAAATATAAGGATTTAGTTTTCTCTACTGCCGCATTTATGGCTGATTTTGTTGATTATGAGGAAATTGAAGACAGGTATGTGATTAAAGGTGCAATACCTGCTCAGGAAACATTGAGAGCTTCTGCAACTGTAAATCCTCCTTTTGA
>CAZFUO010000063.1:0-11167 GCA_964522065.1 uncultured Bacteroidales bacterium
TCCTATCAACAGGAGTACTAAGGTAGAGGCCAAAGAATTGTTTTATAGCTCTTTATGATAAGTCTGTTAATGGATTTATTTTCCCTTACTCAGTCGATAAATATGACGAAGCACCTGAATCAACTCCTCTGGACAAGAGTTACACCTCTTATGTTTACAGAACCGGTAAAGGGTTTATTCATACTAATGAGTTGTTTGAAGATCTTAATAGTCGTGGTGAAGTAGAATTAATTGGAACTCCTTCTGCATCGTGGATAGGAGTTCCAATTGCAACGTCATCAGGGGTAATTGGTGTAATTGCACTTCAGAATTACGAGAAGGAAAATATTTATAGCGATGAAGATCTGGATTTCTTAAATGCAATTGGAAGTCAGGTTGCAGGATATATAGAGCAAAAGAGGACAGAAGAAGCCTTGAAAGTTAGAGATTTTGAGATAGACAAGTATTTTAATATGAGTCTAGACTTGCTCTGTATTTCGAATACTGAAGGTGTTTTTATCAGGTTAAATCCGGAATGGGAGAGAGTACTTGGGTTTAATATTAAAGAACTTGAAGGGCAATCTTTTATGAAATTTGTACATCCTGAAGATGTTCAGGCAACAAATAATGTTCTGGGAAAACTTGATAAACAGGAAGAAATTTTACACTTTGAGAACAGATATGTCTGTTATGATGGTTCATATAAATGGATAGAGTGGAGAGCAAGGCCTAATGGAAAATTTGTTTATTCAGTTGCCAGAGATATAACAAAAAGGAAAATTGCCGAACAGGCTTTGATTAAAAGTGAGGCCAGGTTGACTGAAATTAATGCTACTAAAGATAGATTTTTCTCAATTATATCTCACGATCTTAAAAGCCCCTTTTCCGGCATTTTGGGTTTCAGTGAGATTTTAATGGAAAAAGCTAAATCTGAAGACTATGATGAAATTGAAGTTTATGCAGGAATAATAAAGGATTCTGCAAACAGAACTCTCGATTTATTACAAAATCTGCTTGAATGGGCTAATAGTCAGACTGGCAGAATCGAGTACAATCCAGAGTTGTTTAATTTGAAAGAATTAGTAAGCAGGGTTGTGGCTTTATTGGAAAATGGTGCTGTACAGAAATCGATAAGCATAAGTACATCAATAAATGATGATATTCAGATGTATGCAGATAAATCGATGATAGCAACCGTCTTGCGTAATCTGTTATCTAATGCAATTAAGTTTACTGATAATGAAGGAAGTATAAAAATTACTGCTTATGATGATGAAAAATCCATTATTGTTAGTATTAAAGATAGTGGGGTTGGAATAACGCAGGAAAGTATTGAAAAACTGTTCAGTCTTGAAAAAAATTATTCTACTTACGGTACAAATAAGGAAAAAGGAACAGGGTTTGGCCTGGTTTTGTGTAAAGAGTTTATTGAAAAAAATAACGGTAAAATTATGGTTGAAAGTAGTAATGAAGGCAGTACTTTCAGTTTTACTATACCACGTTATCTTGCATGACTTGGTACTCCTACTACTCCTCCAACTGTAACATTTTTCATTTTTATCTCTTCTGCGTCTGTAAAACTTATTCCAACAAGAGCAGTATCAATTTTAATATTTGAGAAATAAATATAATTAACCGGTTTTTCAGGATATCCCTGAATAACCAGACCGGCGGCACTGGCATTTTGACAAGTTAGACTATCTACATACACATTACTGATATCTGTAGCGTACCCTTTACCTTCTCCATGATAATATGATGTGATATAAAAACAGTCTTCAACCTCGCCAAACTGTACATTTTTAATAAAAATATTTTTTATGAAACCGCCTCTGTCAGGATTTGATTTTAAATATATACCTCTTTTAAGGTAACCACCATAGGTACAATTTTCAACAAAAACATTTTGAACACCTGAAGACATTTCACTTCCAATAACAACGGCATGTAAACCTTTAAAAATGCAATTACGGATTATGATATTTTCTGAAGGCATTGCAGTAACTCTTCCTTCGTGGTCTCTGCCTGCTTTAATTGCTACATTATCATCAGCATTATCAAACTGAACACCTTCAATTAAAATGTTTTTAGAATATTCCGGGTCAATACCGTCATTGTTTTTATTGAAAGCTTTAAACTTAATCTTTCTTACTGTTATATTTTCTGATTTTAGTAAATGTACACACCAGAAGGGGGAATCTTTAAAAGTAACACCTTCGATAAGTATATTTTTACATTCAAATAACTGCAAAAGCTGAGGTCTTAAGAAATGACCTTCTCCAAATATTCTTTCTTTTACAGGCTGGCCGCTGTGATTCATTTCCCGGCTTTTCAATTGATCTTCGTCATCTATTGAATGCCATTTTGCAAATGTTCCGGAAGCATTTCCATCAATTATACCTTCTCCTGTTATTGTTATATTTTTTAAATTGTATCCGTAAATAAACGGGCTGTAGTTATAAAGTAGTGTGCCTTCCCAGCTTGTCGCAACAACGGGCAAATAGTCCTTTGCATCTGGACTGAACTTTATCCTACAACCCTTTTGCAACACGATGCAAATATTGCTGGTAAGATGCATTGGCCCTTTCATGAAATAGATACCTTCGGGAAAAACAATGGTTGCCCCGTTGTGCTTTTTAGATTCAGCAACTGCCTTATCAAAAGCAGGTTTACAATCGGTAATTGAATCACCTGCTGCACCAAAATCAGTTATAATTATTTCTTTTGATGGTATTTCAGGAGTCACAATCTGAGCAAGAATATCTTCTTTTGTTATTTTTTCTTTTGTACACGAAACAAACAATACCAACATAATTACAATTCCCGAATACTTTTTCATGGCTTTTTTTAATTTTCCCATGCCGGAGCATCAACTCCAAGCAAATGTTTAACAAAAAAATCATATCTCTTTCTTTCTCCGTAACTTCCACCCATAGTATGTCCGACACCTGGTAGAACTACAAGATCAAAGTTCTTTTTAGCTTTAATAAGAGCATTTACCACCTGCATTGTTGAGGCAGGGTCAACATTGTCGTCCAGTTCACCTACAACCAGCATTAAAGGTCTGATTAACTTGTGTGCATTAACAACATTTGAAGCTTTTTCATAGCTTTCATCAATAGGAAAACCCATCCACTGTTCGTTCCACCATATTTTGTCCATCCTGTTATCGTGGCAGCCGCAAGAAGAATATGCTGCTTTATAAAACTCAGGATGATTTAATACAGCTGTCATCGCTTCCTGTCCACCGGCTGATGCTCCAAATATGCCAACTTTTTCAATGTCCATGTATGGGTATTTCTGTGCGGCAGCCTTTATCCAAAGCATTCTATCCGGAAATCCTGCATCCTGAAGATTTTTAAAGCACACACTTTCAAAAGACTTTGATCTGTATGAAGTTGTCATTGCATCCAGTTGAACAACAATGAAACCGAGTTCTGCCAGAGGTGACATATTACCGTTCATTGTACTGAATGTTTTAGGTACGTAATGACTTCCGGGGCCTGAATAAATATATTCAATTACAGGGTATTTTTTATTCGGATCAAAATTAGATGGTCTGAATATAAGTCCCCACATATCAGTTTTACCGTCTCTACCTTTTGCAACAAATGTTTCAGGAGCTTTCCATCCTGTTTTCTCAAGGGCTGATAAATCTGCTTTTTCAAGTGGCAGTATTGTCTTGCCTTTTGTGGTTTCTCTTAAAACAGTTACGGGGGCCATGTTTGTTAGTGAATATATATCGACAAGATATTTTCTGTCTGATGAAAATTTGCATGAGTGCATGCCTTCTTCGGGAGTTAAACATGTCATACCTGTTCCGTTAAGGTTAATTCTGTAGTATTTAATTAGATATGGATCTTCATCCTTATCAACCCCGTTTGCTGTAAACCATATCTGACCTTTTTTTTCATCAACTTCAAGTACTTCTCTGACATACCATTCACCTTTGGTAATTTGGTATTTGACTTTTCCAGATGCAATGTCATACATATAAAGATGATTCCAGTTGTCTCTTTCGCTCATCCATATCATATCTTTGCCGTTTTTCAGATCTAGTCTGTACATTCTGTTATAGTTGACATATGTATCGCTTGTCTCTTCAACTATTGGTCTTACTTCTGCGGTTGAGGCATTTACTTCAAGTACACGGTACACCTGATGACCTCTTTGATTGTATTCGAAGGTAAAGGTTTTGCTGTCTTTATTCCATTTCAGACTTCGTAAGTCGTACTGGCTGTTGTAAAGATCTGTAGATGGGTATTTTACTTCATTTTTTTCGGTATCGAAAATAACAGGTTGCTCAAACTGAAGTGAGTCACCGGGTTTAGTGTATTCTCTGTTATGTAATTTAGGTTGCAACTGATCTTTGGGTGAAGATTCGACAAAATAAATTATTCTCTGGTCAACATCTTTTACTTTCATTGTAATAATTTTTTTGCTGTCGGGACTCCACTGAAAGTATGTTGAATAATAATGCTTTTTGGAACCATCTTTGCTAAGTGCGGTTTCGGTATTGGTGGTAAGGTCTTTAAGGTAAACGTTATCTTCTTTAATGTAAACTTCTTTTTTGCCATCAGGTGATTTTACTGGTCTGCCTTGTCTGTAGTTTGCTCTTGCTCCCCAATATCCTTCGCGCCTTTCAGGACGATTTGGCCTTTCGGACTTTGTTAAAGTTCCGTTTTTCTGATTGAAATTATACTGAGTGTTTTTAAATGTAAAACTAAGTGTATCAAGTGTTTTGTTTATACTTATCCGCTCAGGTACAAGACTGTCGGGTTTGATTACTTTTCCTGTTTGTTCAGATAAGGCTTTACTTAGTTTGATTTTGTCAAATAACGGACTTTTTGTCTTTTTATCTGCATCTACTAAATAATATTCGTTACCGTTTGGTGTATTTACACTATACCATAATTTATGTGTACCGTCTATCCAGACCGGTTGAACATTTGAATAATAAACTTTGTTTCTGTATTTTTCGCTGAGACCATAAGCGCGGTCGTAATCATTTTTTGTGCCTTGTGCAATTGCTGAAATTGCTGATATAAGTGTTATCAGCAGGCATAATGTGGTTTTTCTCATACTGGTTTTTACGGTTTTGGCAAATATAAATAAAAATGCTCTACCTTTGTCGGGGTTTTCAATAAAATAAAATGAGATTAACAAAGTCGGTTGGACATTCATCTTTGCTGATTGTCAACATTTTCTTCGGTTTAAACATGGTTGTGTCTAAAGACCTTTTGAACGGTGTTGTAACACCTTTGGGTCTTAATGGTTTAAGATTTATTGCTGGTTTGGCATTTTTCTGGATATTTTCAATATTTAAATCTGAAAAGGTGGCTTTCAAAGATTTAATGATGTTGATGGCTGGTGCTGTTTTTGGTTTAATGGCAAATCAGATCTTGTTTATAAAGGGTTTGTCAATGACCACATCTATAGATGCCTCGATTATTTCAACAACAGTGCCTATAATGACGATGCTTTTATCTGCTTTGATATTAAAAGAGCCGATTTCCTGGTTGAAAGCTCTTGGTGTTGCAGTAGGGGCAACCGGTGCTGTCTTCCTGGTTTTTTCTGCTGGTAAAGGTGAAACCGCTATGCAGGGTGATATTGCCGGAAACCTGCTTTGTTTTGCCAGCGCATTTTCTTTTTCACTCTTTCTTGTTATGACAAAACCGGTAATACAAAAGTATTCTGCAATAACTGTTATGAAGTGGATGTTTTTGTTTGCAACTATTATGGCTTTGCCTTTTAGTTATAAGGAAATGATGGCAACAGATTTATCTTCGATCTCTTCTGATAATGTACTGAGGCTTATATTCGCATTATTTTTTGCAACAGTATTGCCTTACTTGCTGATACCTGTAGGTCAGAAAACATTGAGGCCTACAACTCAGTCAATGTACAATTATGTACAGCCAATAGTTGCTGTGACTTTGGCTATTATTGCGGGCACAAACAATTTTACAATAACAAAAATGCTGGCTTCAGGAATGGTTTTCCTGGGTGTGTATATTGTGACAAGAAGTAAATCGAGGGCAGATGTTGAGGCAGAAAAAGCAAAACAAGCATCTTAGTAATTTCCTGTTGACTTATTTTGAGATTTGAACAATTCATATTTTACGTCTGATTTTAATATATGATTTGTCCACCAATTTGTAAGAAATTCAATTACAGCGGTTTCGTCAGGTCTTCTTACAGAAAAGAAATCAGAATTGAAAGTTGAGATTTTCACAATATATTTTTTGTGTTCATTTCTGTGTGCTTCGATTTCATCATATGAAATCTGATTCATATATTCTTCTTCTCTGTTAAAATGGTACATACTGTAATCAAACAGACTGGATAATACTTCGGCAAATTGTCCGGCGTTATCTCCGGTTAGCTGCATTTCCTGTAACATATTTATGATCTCAAACAAACGGCGATGGTCGTTGTCAATATCGTTATTGCCAACAGAATATCTGTCTGACCATCTTAAAAGAGAAATATCGCTCATATAAATTAAAGTAGTTATTATTCAACACAGCAGGGCATAGTAAACTTAAAAGTACTGCCTTTACCCAGTTCACTTTCCACCCATATTTTACAATCATGTTTTTCAACAAAATCTTTGCATAACAACAATCCCAGACCTGAACCTTTTTCTTTTGCTGTACCTTCAGATGACACAGTCTCTGATAATTTGAACAATTTATCCTGGTTTGCTTTCGAGATGCCTATTCCATTGTCTGTAACGCTTATCAGAGCTCTGGAATTATCATTCTTTTCAATTTTCAAATTGATTTCAGTATTTTCAAAACTGTATTTTATAGCATTCGAGATGATATTACGCAATATTGTTTTCAACATATTTTTGTCTGCATACAATCTGGCTTTCTCGTCAATTTCAGCTGTCAAAAATATATTCTTATTTTGCAACTGAGGTAAAAGAGCTTTTTTGACTTCGTCGTATGCTTCACTAAAAGCAATTTTTTCAGGTTGAAATTTTATTCTGCCTGATTGTGATTTTGACCATAGTAATAGTTCTTCAAAAAGTCCGTATGTGTATTTTGAAGACTTGTAAATATGATTTACCTGCTCTTCAATATCATCAATGCTGTAAATCCTGATATTATCTTTTAGTAGTTCTGAAAATCCAAGAATAATGTTGAATGGATTTTTCAAATCGTGTGCCAGAATTGAAAAAAATCTGTCCTTTGAGGCATTTGCTTCATTAAGCTCAAAATTGGCTTTGTTGAGATCGTGTTTTTCTTTTATAAGTTGCCTTTGAAGATTGCTGATTTCCTTATTAAGATCGAGCATTATCTGATTTTGCTCTACAAGTTGCTGGGCATCAATACTTCCGATAATTAAAATATTGTCATTCTTTTTGTAAATCTTAGATTTGATTGACGTATTATCGTCTGTATAACTACCAAGTGTAAGATAACCTCTGTAAATAAGATTTATATCAGTTTTTATTGTTGCAAGTCTTTCAAAAGTAGGGTTAAGTAAACTTTCCTTCGGATCACCAATAAGCAACTCGTTCATCTTTTTGTTTGAAAACAAAAGATTACCGTTTAAGTCAAACAATGCAAGACACACTATCTGACTTTCTGCCAGTGATAATGCCAGCTCTTCAGACCAGTCTGAAAATAAATCTTCAATTTTTAATGACATTTTTTAATGCATTGATTTTTTACTGTCAAGTTCCAAGTCGCTAAAATAAGCAAATTGTGGAATATTTATCTGCATCCATTCATAATATGGATAAACTTCCTCAAAGCAAGTTTGACTTAGCTCTTGTTTTATTACCATTATCCAGCTGTTTAATTGTGCCGCCCAGTAATTTGATGAAAATCCGTGACTGCGATAAGCTCTGAATACCCACAAGATTGTTTCAACCAAAACCTCTGGATCATGATGTTTGAGTATTGAAGCTATAAATCTTGCATGATTTGCATGGTTATCTTTCATCATATCAATATTGTTATCACCGATAAGAGCACTAAGATCTGTTCTTGACAAAAATATATCATTCATCCTGGAAATCATAATGTCCGATCTTTTCAGGTATTCAGCAACTGTGGTTTCTCTAACTTGTTTTAGCGAACCCGCTGATTTTATTAGATTAATCTTTTCAATAAGATGCTATTTTAAGGTGTCAATAAAAGTATCAAGTTCGTATAAGTTTTTGAAATATTTCACATTATGATATTTATCTAATACTTCATGGCCACCATGTAAGAAAGCCTGACCTCCCACTATTATTAATTGGTCGGGAAAGCATTCCTTTATTTTTTTTATCATATCTTCAAGTGAATTCAGATTGAAGTAAATGCTGAATGAAAGAGCAACAACATCTGGTCTTACACTATTGATAAAGTCTGTTAATTCTTTTGGCGGGACATTTGAACCTAAAAAGTAAGTATTCCAACCTTTCTCTTCCATAATATCCGAAACCATCTTAATGCCAATCTGATGATATTCTTTTTCAACACAGGCTAGTACAGCCGTTTTATTTTTTTCTTTATTGCTGGTTGTAACAGAATCAAAAATACGGTTAAGTTCAGACTCAACAATAGCTGAAGCCATGTGCTCTGTGGCTACACTAACTTCACCAATTTCCCAAAGTTCTCCGATTTTATACAAGGCATTTTTAATAACCTTTTCGTATATATCTTCAATGCTTGTGTTTTCCTCTATCTTTTTGGAAAGTATTTCATTGCTCTTTTTTCTGTCGCCTTTAATAAGTGCGTCAAAAAAATCCTGATACAACATATGATCTGTCATATTATATTTTTTTAATGAAATCTCTTACGCTTTAAAGATAACAATTATAATTTAAAGGCTGTATCTTTGTAGATGGTCATTTTTAAAAATAAATATTATGTCAGAAAAAATTTTAAAAAGTAAGCTTCTTGCCGGTGTTTGTGTTGGGATTGGACTGGTTCTTCTTGGATTGTTTATTAAACAAGGTATTGAGAACTTTAAAGAAATGGACAGGGTGGTGTCTGTAAAAGGACTTGCTGAAAGAGAAGTTAAGGCTGACAGGGTAATTTGGCCATTGATGTATAAGGAAATAGGAGACGATTTACTTACACTCAATTCAGGTATTGCAGTTAAAAATGCAGCAATTGTTAGCTTCCTGGTTTCTAATGGCATAACCAAAGATGAAATCACAGTATCTGCACCTGAAGTAATCGATATGCAAGCTGAAAGATATTCTAATAATCAAGCCCCTTACAGATACATTGTGACATCGGTTGTAACTGTATCTTCTTCAAATGTCGATTTAATAAGAAAATTGATGGAAGATCAGAGCGAATTGATTAAAAAAGGTATTGCACTCACTTCTGAAGATTACAGATACCAAAAACAATTTATGTTTACCGGACTAAATAATATAAAACCTGAAATGATAGAAGAAGCTACAAAAAATGCAAGGACTTCTGCCTTGAAGTTTGCTCAGGATTCTGAAAGCAAACTTGGCAAAATCAGAAATGCAGATCAGGGACAATTTTCTATTTCAGACAGAGATGCAAATACTCCATATCTAAAATCAGTCAGAGTTGTTACAACCGTTAATTATTATCTCGAAGACTAATTCAATTTTAAACCATTGCAGTTTGATTTTGTCCAAGAATGTAATCATCTTATAAATGCGTTAAATTATGAAACAGTCTGCAAAGATTGCAATGTATATAGGTATTGTCTTGTTGTTTATCATATCGGTATTTGCATACAATAAGTTTTTTGGTAAAAAAGATTTAAACGATTCTCCACCTGCCGGCGAAACCGCCCGTAAAAAAGGTGGTGAAATGAAGAGGGGTGGCAAGTCTTTGCCTGTTAATATATATATAGCTCAATTTCAATCTGGTGAGAACGGTTTAAAACGGTTGGGCACTTTAGTTGCTAATGAAAAAGTTGACCTTGTAAGTGAACTTTCAGGTAGGGTAGTAGAAGTCAATTTTAAGGAAGGGCAGTATCTGCATAAAGGAGATATTCTTGTTAAACTTAATGATGATGAGTTACAGTCACAGCTTACAAGAGCTCAGTACCAGATTAAGTTATTAGAGCAAAGGCTTGAAAGACAAAAAATACTTTTAGAAAAGGATGCTGTAAGTCGTGAGGATTATGATAAAGTACTAACAGAGTATAATGTTCTCAGGCAAGATATTGAAGAGCTGAAAATCAGAATCGGGAAAATGAAAGTAAGAGCTCCTTTTAACGGAGTTGTTGGATTTCGTGATGTAAGTAATGGAGCATTTCTTCAACCGGGTTCAAAAATATCAACTATGGTTGATGTCGCAAATCTCAAACTTGAATTTTCAATTCCTGAAAAATATGCTACAACAAACATGATTGGAAAAACTGCAGCCTTTACAATTGAAGGATCTGATAAAAGGTTTTCTGCAATGATTTATGCAATTGACCCTCAAATTGATATTAACACAAGAACAGTTATGTTAAGGGCCAGATACAATAACAAAGACGGCCTTTTAAAACCAGGAATGTCAGCCAGAGTGTCAATTATGACAACCAATAATAAGGATAATATTTATGTACCAAATCAGGCAGTTGTACCCGATTCAAAAGGACGTTTTGTTTGGGTTATGAGAAATGGGAAAGCTGTAAAAACCAATATAGAAACCGGCAACAGAACAACTGAACAACTTGAAGTTTTGTCAGGTATTCAGGTTGGTGATACTGTTATAACAACAGGTATGATGCAGCTTAGAGATGGTATGGATGTTAATGTTGTAGAAAACTAATTATGGCAGGAATATCTACAACTACAATAAATCGCCCTGTATTAGCAACTGTATTAAGCTTGCTGATAGTCATATTCGGCGTTATCGGATATACTTCACTGGGGGTAAGAGATTATCCCAGTGTTGACAACCCTGTAATATCTGTAAGAACTTCATTCCCAGGAGCAAACTCAGATGTTATTGAAACACAAATAACTGAGCCAATAGAAGCTGCAGTAAACGGTATTCCCGGTATTCGTTCTATTTCAAGTATGAGCAGGGATGGCAGTAGTAATATTAATGTTGAGTTTAACCTTGAAGTTGACCTCGAAACCGCTGCTAATGACGTTAGAGATAAAGTTTCAGGGGCCCAAAGAAGACTTCCTCAGGATGTAGACCCTCCTGTTGTGGAGAAATCTGATGCAGACTCCGAACCAATTTATAGTATTACT
>CAZFUO010000064.1:0-2230 GCA_964522065.1 uncultured Bacteroidales bacterium
GTGCCCAGAATACATCGTTAAATGAAACCACTCTGGATGTTTCTGTGATTCAGAAAGGTACAACTGTCAGCTTTAAAGGAAGTGAAATAATCGAAATTGTCAGGATATTCGATATATCTGGCAAACTGATGAAAACCATCCATCCAAAAAGCAACAAACACACAATTGATATATCATCATTTCAAAAAGGCTTGTATTTTTTTGAATTTGGTGGCAAAGAGGGTTTGATTAAAAAGAAGATTTTAATCAGGTAATTAGATATTGCACGAAAGTAGTTTTGTTGTAAGTTTGTTTGATTTAAGAGTTATCTGAAAAACATAATAAAAATACAAGAAGATGAAAACATTTCGTAGCGATATTTCAAACCTGGAATTTCCGATTTCTGAAAAAGTTTCAGCTAAGACAATAAGACACACTATTCTGGATTTAATTCAAAAAGAAAATCCAAATTTTTCCCACGACAGCTGCTTATCAGTAAGTGAATTAAACAAATACCGGGAAAAATCAATTTCAGATTATCTGGTTAAAGAAATCGGAGAACTTACTGATCTTGAAAGGACTGTTTTAACTTCTGTCACAAATAATAGCACTTTGACAGATAAGTTAGATGATGATGATAAACAAACTTTAACTACAGGTCAAAAGATTGCAGACAAAGTTGCTTCTTTCGGTGGAAGTTGGACCTTTATAATTTCGTTTGGAGTTTTCCTTTTAATTTGGATTTCCACTAATATCTTTTGGCTTTCAAATAAAGGATTTGACCCCTATCCATTTATACTATTAAATTTGATATTGTCTTGCATAGCAGCTTTGCAAGCACCGGTTATAATGATGAGTCAAAACAGACAGGAAGAGAAAGATAGGGAAAGGGCAAAGAAAGATTATATGATAAACCTTAAATCGGAACTTGAAATAAGAACTCTTCATGAAAAGATTGATCATTTTATAATGGATCAACAACAAGAGCTACTGGAAATGCAAAAAACTCAAATTGAAATGATGAGCGACATTTTAAAGCAAATATCAATTGCACAAAAAAAGGAAAATCTAATTAAAGAATAATACTACAGATATGAACGAAATAATATGTCCAAATTGTAAGAAAGCTTTCAAAGTTGACGAAGCTGGTTTTGCAGATATTCTTAAGCAGGTAAGAGATCGTCAGTTTGAAGAAGAAATTCTTAGAAGGCTTGCTATTGCTGAGAAGGAAAAAGAGAATGCCGTAAAGTTGGCAGAAGCAAATATCAAAAATTCATTACAAGAGCAACTTGCCAAAAAAGAGAATGATTTGATGCAACTTAAAGCTAAAATTGAAAATGCTGAGTTGGAGAAAAAAATAGCTGTAAGCCAGGCAACTCAAAAAATAGAAAAGCAACGAGACGATTTAGCAAATGAAGTCAAAAATAAAAATATAGAAAAACAACTTCTTGAGAAGTCATTAAGCGATAAGTTTTTAGCAGAGCTGAAAGAAAAAGATGCCATTATTAAACACAAAGACGAAGAGATTGCTCTGAGAAAGGATATGAAGTTAAAACTATCTACAAAAATGCTTGGTGAAACTCTTGAGCAACATTGTGAGACTGAGTTTAATAAATTACGTGCAACTGCATTTCAAAAAGCTTATTTCGAAAAAGACAATGACTCAAAATCAGGCAGTAAAGGTGATTTTATATACAGGGAATATGATGATGCCGGTAATGAAATCATTTCGATAATGTTTGAAATGAAAAATGAGGGAGACGAAACCGCAACTAAAAAAAGAAACGAAGACTTCTTTAAGGAGCTTGAAAGAGATCGTACTGAAAAAAAATGCGAATATGCGGTTCTTGTATCTCTCTTAGAAGCAGACAGCGAGTATTACAACTCGGGCATAGTTGACGTTTCTCATAAATTTCCAAAGATGTATGTTGTCAGACCTCAATTTTTTATTCCAATTATTACACTGCTTCGCAATGCTGCTATGAACTCAATGCAATATAAGGCAGAACTAGCGTTGGTAAAAAGTCAAAATATAGACATTACAAATTTTGAAGAGAAAATGAATAAGTTTAAAGAGGGCTTTGCAAGAAATTATGATTTGGCAAGTCGCAAGTTTAAAGATGCAATTGACGGAATTGATAAAACAATAAAAGAATTAGAAAAAACCAAGGCAGCTCTTTTATCTTCTGAAAATAACCTTAGGCTGGCAAATGAAAAAACGGAAGATCTCACTATAAAAAAACTGACTCAC
>CAZFUO010000064.1:2330-11010 GCA_964522065.1 uncultured Bacteroidales bacterium
TAAAACATTGTTTCGATGAGGCTGTTCAAATATTAGAACCTAATGCAAATAAAAAGAATATAACTATTAACTTTGTTGAAGCAAAAAATATCAATGTTTATGCTGACATCTATATGTTGAACACAGTTTTTCGCAACTTAATCTCAAATGCAATAAAATTCACAAACCGTGGTGGCGAAATCAATGTTTATGCTGAGCAAAGTAATTCGGTTGTAACAATTGCAGTATCTGACAATGGAGTTGGAATAACACCCGAAGTTATGTCAAAACTTTTTGATACAACTCAGTTACATTCATCACGAGGAACCGCGAACGAAAAAGGTACTGGTTTTGGTCTTTTGCTATGCAAAAGATTTATTGAAAAACATGGAGGTAAAATAGGGGTTGAGAGCGAGTCAGGCTTAGGAAGCGTGTTTAAATTTACTTTGCCACATAAAACTGAATTTTAGGCTGCTTTTTAAATAAATCTTGTATGAATATTAAAAATATCTCAGGCCTGAAATGGGGTATACTGATAATTGTGGTGGCAGTTTTATCAATTACCGGATACATTTTTTTCAATCACTCATCTCTGCGTTATGGTTTTGAAATAACAGACGAACTTGGAGGTAATATTTTTCCTTCCGGCATCTTGTCTGTAGCTACTACCGATGCACAAATAATTATTCCCTCAGACACCATGTCTTTGGGAAATCCAAAATCAATTATTGCTGTTCGTATTCGATCTTCAAAACCGCTGAGTCATGTAAGGATAGAATTAGCCGAAACCAAATTCTTTGCTCAATCTGTATCGGAGTTCGATTTACCTAAACCAAATACTGAATATATTATTTATCCTGATATCATTTGGAATTACGAAGCTTTAAAAAACAATGTACAGGCCGAACCTATAAGCGTTGTTGTAGAGGCAGATATTAATGGAAAGAATATTGGCCGAAAGGTTCGTACTTTTTCAGTGCGTAGCATAAACGAGTGTCTGCTTGGCTATTATACCAAGGGTAGAAAATTTCACGATACAGGAGTTTTCTTTGCTGCATACGTAAATGAAGATCACCCAATGATAGATCAGATACTTCGTGAAGCCCTCGATACACGTATAGTAAACAGGTTTTTAGGCTATCAGGCCGGTAATGCTGCCGCTGTTGAAAATCAGGTCTATGCATTGTGGAATGTATTGCAAAAAAGAAATTTCAGATATAGTTCGGTTTCCAATACCAGCTTATCAAGCAATGTTGTATTTTCACAGCGTGTCAGAACTTTTGAGGATGCACTTAATTCTTCACAAATAAATTGTGTTGATGGCAGTGTGCTGTTTGCGTCATTGCTACGTGCTATCAATATAGAACCAATACTAGTAAGAATACCAGGACACATGTTTGTAGGTTACTACACCGAATCTAATCGTAAGAAACTCAACTTCCTCGAAACCACGATGATTGGAGATGTGGACTTAGATGATTTCTTTCCAGATGAAGAATTAGATTCTACCATGGAGGGGAAGTCGAAAAATCAAATGTCGCTTCTGACTTTCGAAAAGTCCAAAGAGTATGCTACCAAAAAATATATTCAAAATGAAGAAGGCATACATTCTGGTAAGGTAAATTATATGTTCCTCGAAATTTCCAAAGACGTAAGACGTAAAATTCAGCCAATCGGTAAGTAGCTTTTAAAGAAATCGTTATATGTATCTTCGTTACTTATTTTTGTTTTTACTTGTCTGCTTGACTTTTTCCACTGTAAAAGGTCAGTCAGAAGTTGTTAATACCGATACTACATTAAAGGTTCCTCAAAGAAAAAATGGATTGTATGCTGCATCAATAATTTTCGGAACAAATCTTGATTTATGGCTCATTGATCGTTTTATTATAAATGGAGAGTTTGCACGTATAAATTTTAACACAATGAAAGCCAATATTAAGAATGGCTTTGTTTGGGATAATGATATGTTTGTTACAAATCTTTTCGCACACCCTTATCATGGTGGGCAATATTTCAATGCGGCAAGGGCAAACGGAATGAATTTCTGGCAATCAATACCTTATACAGCAGGCGGTAGCCTCATGTGGGAGTACTTTATGGAAAATGAAACTCCTTCTATAAATGACTTTATGTCAACTACATTTGGAGGATTATGTCTAGGAGAAGTAACATTCAGATTGTCCGATATGGTAATTGACGACAGAACTACCGGATTTGAACGCTTTAAACGCGAAGCTTTAGTATTATTAATTTCCCCCGGTAGGGGACTTAGCAGAATTACTAACGGACAAGCCTGGAACAGGAGAAAAATAAAAGGTAATTTATTGGCACCAAAGCCGGTAGAAGTCTTTACCTCAATTGGGCATCGCATTATTGCTGATGATGCAGAGGGGAATGAGGATATAAGCAACATGCTACATTTTAATTTCGACCTTAGTTATGGTGACCCTTATGATCCTGATAATGAAATACCATATGACTTTTTCTCTATAAAGTCAGGATTTAACATGCTTTCAAATCAACCAACAATAAGCAGAGTTAATGTTATCGGATTGCTTTATTCCAAAAACCTCAGATTTAGTAATAAAAACCGTCATATAGCTTTTGGACTTTTTCAGCATTTCAATTATTACGAATCTCGTATAGATACCAATAATGTGACCCTAACACCTTACAAACTTTCTGAAACGGCTTCATTTGGGCCCGGTATAACATATAAAAGAAAATTTGAAAGATTAAACACCACCATTTATGCTTCTGCATATTTAAGTGCAATTCTTCTTGGAGGTAGCCAGACCGATCATTATATTTTTGACGAAAGAGATTATAATATGGGAAGCGGTTTCAGCTCTAAGGTAAACTTTGAGCTGAATTTTAGAAACAAGCTGAGATATAGCATGAATTCTGAAGACTACCGCATCTATTCCTGGGTAGGAAACCGCCCCTTCGATCTTGGCACATTACCTACCAGTATTCAAGGAGACATAGGTAATGCCAGCTTGACCATAGCCAGATCGAACTTGTCATACACGACAAAAAATCGCCTGGTGCTTGGCATTGAAACAAGCTTATATTTCAGAAGGAGCGTTTACAAATACTATCCTACCGTAGAGCATGGTGTAGCAGAAAATAAGATAAGTCTGGGATATCTTTTTTAATTTACTTTGTACACGTTTCTGCAGAAACAAACTTCTCGTTGGTAAACCTGAAAATAAATTCAAAATTTCTTTCAGATATTTTTTTACTCTCATACTCAGATATATCCTGCAGTTTTTGAGCTGTCGATTTATCACACAATACTCCATCAAGAATAACACTCTCGACTATTAAAGGTGGATTAAAATCTTCTATCTCAACATTTCTAGGGCCCTCGCTATTTTGATAGAATATGAATGTATCTTTTTCAATAAGTTCAAAGTCATCCCATACAGATGTAGGACTGTAGGTAATTTTATGATTTGTCTCATTTATAAATATCCATTTTGAATTTACTTCAAAATCAACATCTTGTTTACAACTTGAATTTATAGTTACAAATAAGATACTAGTCCCAAAAATCAAAAAGGGCTTCAACTTCGTCTTTAGTTTCATCTTACCGGTTAGACATTTGATTAAGAAAAATACTACGTATCTGTATTATCACAAACATAATATAAAACATCAATTAAATGCGAATAATAATTGCTTTTTATTACTCATTATTAACCTAATAGAATACCTTAAAATAAAGATAGCCAAAAAACACATAAAAAAGAGACAGATTTTTAAAATATAAAAGCCTCAAAATCTCTCCGGAATCCAGCCATCATCTCCTGCTAGTGCTTTGTTTATTGTAAAAGCTTTTGCCTGATTGGGAGTAAGAATATGAGACCATTTAACTCTGGATGCACTATTACTGCCGGGACCTTTTGATCCGTACTCGGCATAAAAAGTTGTTTTTTCTGCATCTTTTTTATTCCAATTGTGCCAGCCTTCGGGTTTTATGTGCTTGTCCATACTGCAATTTACAAAAACGGTCTTTGCAAAAGGCCTCCATGGCCTGCCTAAATAAACATCGTCAACACCTTCATCTGCAGTAAGTTTGCAGTCAACAAAAAGATAACCATACTCTCTGCCTTCCAGAGTTGATGCTGCCGTGAGATACCCTCCTGATTTTTTGGCTCTGATTTCACAGCGGTTAAATACAGCTGTCGAAGATCCAAATATAAAATCGACAGTCCCTTCTATGTAACAATCCTCGTAGTATTGCCTGCTGGTTTTACCCCACGTGTACAAAGTGTCCTGAAAACCTAAAAAACGACATTTTCTGAAAACAACTTTATCACCTGCAACCATCACTGCAACAGCCTGACCAACAGGCCCGGCAGTGTTTGAGAAAGTAATATTTTCTGCCTCAAAGCCTGTACCGTAAATAAAAACTCCAGACGAACCAAATGTGCCGATATTCTCGTTGAATATCGTTTTTTTAGAAGCAAAATCATCATAAGTGATTACAGTTTCTTCTAAATCTTCACCTATAAAACTGATGTTTCTGGAATTTTCAGGAATAACAAGTTTTTCTTTGTACGTACCTTTTCTTATCAATATTGTAGTTCTTTTTTCTCTGTTTGCCGGAACCGCATTTAAAGCATCCTGTACGGTCATAAAGTCGCCGCTACCATCTTTTGCCACAACCAGATCGTATTCTCTGATGAAAGGTTGTAATTCTTTTATCTTGGTTTTTAATTCTTTAACTACCAATCCTGCCATCGCCCTTGCACCTCTCGATCTAAGGTGAGTATCGTCCTGCTTGCTGCCTACCCACATAAATAAAGCCTTGGATTCTTCAGGGCCTAAATCCTGAACAAGCTTCTTACTCAACTCATTATGATCTATTAAAACAACTTTAGCTTTTTCAGCAACATTTCTGACTGCCTGAATATAGTCTCCATGAGTTTCTTCAAGTGTACCTTGTTCATTAAATTTTCTTCTTACAATTGAAGTTAATAATACAGGTATGCCACCCTTCTGACGTGTTTCGTTGATATATCTCAACAATTGAGCATCATAAGTTGTACCCGGAGTAGTATGACGTGCACTATCAGGCTTTTCGTCATTGTGACCAAACTGAATAAAAACATAATCACCTTTAGAAATTTTTGAAAAAACCTTATCCCAGTGTCCCTCGTTTCTAAAGCTAAGACTACTCCTTCCATTTAACGCATGATTATCTACAACAACATATCTGCTGTCAAAATAGCTTTGTAAGGCTTGCCCCCATCCCCTTTCAGGATTACCATTATCCAGTGGCTTGTTTGCACAGGTCGAATCACCTATAGTAAAAATTGTAATTTTCTTCTCAGTTGTCGAACCAGTCAATAAAAACAATCCAACAAAGCAAAATGCTGTTAATAAGAACTTTCTCACGTTTTATGATTTAATGTTTTTACTTAAAAATTTACCTGTATAGCTGCAATCGCAATCAATCAAAGCCTCAGGACTACCTTCAAAAACAACGAAACCGCCGTTTTTGCCTCCCTCAGGCCCTAAGTCAATTACATGATCAGCATTTTTTATAACCTCCATGTTGTGTTCAATAATAATCACAGTATGCCCTTTGGCTATCAATGCATTAAAAGCCTTCAGTAATACTTTAATATCGTGAAAATGCAAGCCTGTAGTGGGTTCGTCAAAAACATATACAGAAGGTTCGGGATGCTCTGTACTCAAATAGAAAGCAAGTTTAACTCTCTGACTTTCACCACCTGACAAGGTAGAGGAAGACTGACCTAATTTTACATATCCCAGACCAACATCCTGTAGAGGTTTGAGCTTTTTTATAATCTTTTTGTCTGCACTTGTATTACTCTGCATAAAAAACTCAATTGCCTGATTTACTGTCATGTCAAGCACATCGGAAATATTTTTGCCTTTGTAAAGTACTTCCAGTATGTCTTGTTTGAATCTTTTACCACGACACGACTCGCACTGCAAAACCAGGTCGGCCATAAATTGCATTTCTACAGTAATTGTTCCTTCACCCTGACACTCATCGCATCTGCCACCTGCAACATTAAAAGAAAAGTGTGAAGCATTATATCCCATTTGATGCGATAATTGCTGATCGGCAAACAACTTTCTTATTTCATCGTATGCTTTAAGATAAGTAACCGGATTTGATCTTGAAGACTTTCCAATTGGGTTCTGATCTACAAAATCTATATCTTTAATAAGATTTATATCACCTTTAAGTTCACCGTACTGACCGGCCTTATCAGTGGTTCCGCCAAGAGCTCTTTTAAGCGCGGTATAAAACACATCTCTTACAAGTGAAGATTTGCCCGAACCGCTAACTCCGGTAACGACTGTCATTACATTAAGGGGGAATTTAACATTAATACCTTTCAGGTTGTTCTGACTTGCTGCAACAACCTCAATATAATTATTCCACTTTCTTCTTATTGTAGGTGTCTCGATTTTTTCAATCCCGGTAAGATATTTTACAGTGTAACTCCTGTCTAATTCGGTAATCTTCAGCAGTTCGCTAACATCTCCCTGCCAAACAACCTCGCCACCAAGTCTGCCTGCATCAGGGCCTATATCAATAAGATAGTCTGCTGCACGCATTATTTCTTCTTCGTGTTCGACAACAATAACGGTATTGCCTATTTCCTGTAGTTTTCGCAAAACTCCTATTAAGAGTTTGGTATCCCGGGGGTGTAACCCAATACTGGGTTCGTCCAAAATATAAAGCGAACCTACGAGACTGCTTCCCAATGAAGTTGCCAGATTTATTCTCTGACTTTCTCCACCTGACAGAGACGATGATAGTCGGTTTAGTGTTAGATAACCCAGCCCGACGTTCAATAAATAGCTGATTCTACCTGTTATTTCAGTCAGAATTCTTTTAGAGATAGCGGTTTCATTTTCATCGAGTTCCAGATTTTTAAAAAACAATTCCAACTCGTTTACAGGCAAATCTACCAGTTCAGATATTGATTTGCCCCCGATTTTCACATAGGTTGCCTGCTCCTTTAAACGGGTACCTTTACACACAGGGCATATGGTTTTACCTCTGTACCTTGCAAGCATTACTCTGTATTGAATTTTGTACTGATTTTCTTCGAGCATGGCAAAAAACTCATTCAAGCCCTGGAAGTGTTCGTTACCTGTCCACACCAAACGCTTTTCTTCATCTGTAAGTTGATACCAGGGTCTGAATACAGGGAAGTCAAACTTATCTGCGTTCATTACGAGCCTGTTTTTCCACTCACTCATCTTATCGCCTCTCCAGCAATAAATTGCCTCATCGTATATGGATAGTGATTTATTCGGAACCACTAAGTCTTCGTCTATGCCTATAACTTTGCCGTAGCCTTCACATTTGGGACATGCACCGGCAGGTGAATTAAAACTGAACAACTGGTCTGAAGGTTCGTCAAAAAGAATACCGTCTGCTTCAAATTGCTTTGAAAAAGGCTTGAAAAGTTCACCTTCTTCTGAAAACATTTTTATGTAACAAAGACTCTGACCTTCATAAAATGCGGTTTCGACAGAATCGGCAATTCTGCTTCGGGTTGGCTTGTCATTTTTAACTTCAAGCCTGTCTATAAGCAAAAACATTGACTCAGAGACTTCATGTTGCTCGGGGTCTATCATATCTATGATATCTTCTATCCTTTTAATTTGCCCGTCAACTTCAACCCTGTTAAATCCTTGTTTTAACAACATCTCAAGCTGAAATTTCAAACTTCTTCCCTCAGGAACCACAAGTGGACAAAGCAGCAAAAATCTTGTTCCCTCGGGAAAAGTCATAACGTACTCTATAACGTCTTCCACCTGATGCTTTTTTACAAGATCACCAGATATTGGAGAGTATGTTTTGCCAATTCTGGCATATAGTAATCTGAGATACTCGTAAATCTCGGTTGAAGTCCCAACAGTAGAACGGGGATTTCTGGTGTTTACCTTCTGCTCTATTGCTATTGCAGGGGGAATTCCTCTGATAAAATCAACTTCAGGTTTGTTCATTCTGCCAAGAAATTGTCTTGCATAGGCAGAAAGGCTCTCTACATATCTGCGTTGACCTTCAGCATAAATGGTTTCGAAAGCCAGTGAAGACTTACCCGATCCGGAAAGTCCTGTTATAACTATTAATTTGTTGCGGGGTATCTTCAGATCAATATTCTTCAGATTATTTACCCTGGCACCTTTTATTTCTAAATATTGCATATTTTTGTGACCCGATTGAAAGAGACAAATGTACTACTTTTGCCCGAAAAAATTATCTTTGCGCATCTTATAATACTAACGACAATGACATTAAATAAAAAGCCTGTTTTACTTCTTATAATTTTGATTTTCACTATCAATTCTTTTAATGTCATTGCAAGGAATTACCCAAAAAGGGAATTCAGAGGTGCCTGGGTTCATACTGTTGACCAGACTAAATATGCTGCAATGAGTCAGGTCGAAATGAAAAAGTATTTTACTTCATTGCTTGACAAGCTCTCTTCATCGGGCATAAATACTGTTTTGTTTCAGATAAGGCCGGAAGCCGATGCATGGTATAAATCTTCTTACGAGCCATGGAGCAGATACATCACTGGCACTCAAGGTAAAGATCCGGGTTGGGATCCGCTGGCTTTTATGATTAGAGAATGTCATAGCAGAAATATGGAATTGCATGCCTGGTTAAATCCTTATCGTGTCAGAAATAACA
>CAZFUO010000065.1:0-9065 GCA_964522065.1 uncultured Bacteroidales bacterium
ATCACAGTATGAACTTATCTGATTATATGGACCAACAACTTCATATCTGTATCCTGTAGTATCAGGACCAAACCTGATATCAGGTCTGATTGAAGTTATAGTCATAATCATTGGAACTCTGCTTAAATAGAGTTCGATTGTATCATTTTTCATACCTGCATTTCGCAGATTGTATTCACCGTTTTCATCACGGTTATAACTACTGTAAAATATTTCAGGTGGTGAAACCGTATATTTTCCTGCCTTTTTTAACTTTACCATGAAACTTTCAGGGTACCAGTTTTTTACAATTGAGGCAATAGAAACTTTTTCATTATATATATTACTCCAGGCAATGAGTGACATTTTTGCATCAGTAACATGACCGAATTTGAATTTCTGACTTTGATCTACAGCGAAAGTTCTGGAAAGACCATCATCATCAAACAAATATACTTTTGTAGAATCAAGAGCAGCTAATGGAAACTCACTTCCATTAGTATCTTTTACCTTAACCACCACAGTATAAAGGGTACAGTCGCTCATATCATCTCTTACACAGCCGGTCAAAGCCAGTATAAGAGATGAAATAATAAGCAGAAAATATATCCTGTTTTGAGAGATCATATTATGATGTAAAAGATCTCCTTATTCGAATGTTACAGTCTGATCGATTGTCAAAGCCCAGTCAGCCACATTAACAGTTAAGTTAAGGTCGGCAGGATCTACAATAATAAGTGGATCGTCTGTACCATCACCTTTAATAATAGCTTTAAGCTGATAAATTGTATTTCTGGCAATCGAACCTGTTCTTACATCTGTAACAACCGATCCACCTTCTGTGATGACTGTATTCAACTGAGTTTTGTTAACTACAATTGAATAATATGTTTGATGAGCAGGCTGAACACCGGCATCACCATCAGGGTCAAACATACCACCAATAGAAAGTATAGTAGGACTTGACACATTATTATTTGCATAAGCATAGAAATAATATGGATCTGTAAAATAAAAACTACCAGCAGCTGCTGTACCGATTGGGGTTTCGGTAATTTCATTTAGCAAATAATTGATGCCTGCAGTCCATGGACTTGTATTATTGTCAGTACCACCATGTATGAAAGAGGGGGTAGAAGGCATGGTTGTAGTAGCGTCACCAACTTCAGCTACAGTACTTGACAAAGCATTTAAAACAAAGATTCTGTTTAACTTAAAAGTTGCATCTTTATAGATACCGGCAGGATCAAAATCAGTTTTGATACCATTGATAGCTATTCTGGCAACAAGTCTGGAGATTTCTACAGTTTCGCTAACTACTGATCCTGAAGTTAGTGTAACTGTTTTTTCTCCTGACATAGGCAGTAATAAAGATGATTGAGCGCCGCCATCGTTGGTCAATTCGAGGGTAAGCAACTTGCTCATAAAACTGGTTCTGCTTGAAGAACCCGCAAAAAATCCTGCAGGTGCATTTGCAACAACTACTACTTTGCAATTAGCTTCAGCTGTACACTGAATAGTTGCTGTTGTGCTACCTGAAAATTCAGTAAGAGCATTAATGCTGCCATCACTATTAAAAATAGCTACAGCAACTCTGTTAATTTGATTTTCTGCAGCAGGGGTTCCTGCAGAACGGGTATCATTACCCGAAGATGTTCCGTTGATTGTCAACTGAAGCATCGCATTTTTTTCTTCATTGTTATCTTCTTCCACGCAAGAAAAAAATGGAAGTGCGACAATAAGAAAGGTCATTAAATAATTAAAAAATCTCATTTTAGTTGATTGATTAAAGTTGATTATTTTTGGTTTGTTTTTTTCTATTTGGTCTTGTTGATATAAATATCATTCCACTTGACACTTCGTATATTTTCAAACGCCTCTTCAACACTATCATAATAGCCTAATCTGACTTTGTGATAGTTATCCTCAACCTTTATACTTGTCTTCGGAAAAATTTCAATCATTTTATTGTAAAGTCTGTCTGCATTAGACTTTTTCCTGAATGCACCTAACTGCACGAAAAACTTCGACCCACTATCTGATGTTGATTTATAAACACTTACATTTCCTTGTTTTGAAATCAGTTCATCTTTTTTTGTAGCTTTATCAGTTATATCAACAGCTTTTACGGGTTTAACAGTTTCAACAGGCTTAACAGGCTCTACAGATTTTACAGCTTCAACCGGCTTTGAATCTGAAGTCAACGCTTTACTCTGGATGGCGTTAAGTATACCGATTGAGTCAACATTATTCTTTTTTAGCATCAAAATCAAATCGACAAGATCTTTTTCATTTTTCAATCCAAGCTTGCCGGCTAACTGCATTATGCTCTTAAATAAGTCAGAATCAACATCAATACCAGATTCACCAACCGAAGTTTTTCCAGGTGCATACCAAATAGTATAATCAGCTCTTACCAGTTCAGGCATAAGCAGGTTATTACTACCAGTAGCATTATCTTTTTTAACCGGATTAGCAGATGTTTTATCTGTTACAATATTTGCTGTTACAGTTTTTCTGAGACTTAGAGATTCCTCAAATATTCTCGCGGTTTTGCCGTTACAGGCACATTCTTCAGTCTTGATTATCAAATCAAGAGCATCAACACCATTATCGGAAGAGAGTTCTGAAACATAAGAAAGCTTGTTATTAAATCTTTTTCTGTTTTCGAACATCAAAACATAGGCATCATTTTCAGCATCAGGCTTTGCTTTGGTTAAAGCTTTTACCCTTTCATAATATTTGTGCTGGCTTTTACCGTTTATAGTGACAGGCTTTAGCTCCTTTTTTACACCAGAAACATTCAATGATGGAGTGATTTGTAAATATTCGTTGTCTTTTAAAGATATACTCTGATAATCAAGCACAAAAGAAACAACAAGTTTATCAGAAATCTTGTCTGTACGTATATCTGTTACTTTTATTTTACCTTCGTAAACATATTGAGAAAATGCAGAAAGCACCGACACTGTTAATAAAAGTGCGGTTACTGCAAAAATTTTAAATACTCCGGTTTTGTACATATTTCTTAGTGTTAAGATATAAGGTTAATTTAATAAGTAAACCAAAGACAAACCGAGCCCAGTCGGTCCAAAATAATTTCTTACACCCTCATCAACCTTTTCTCCACACTTAATACAGTAGAATTTTTCATACCAAAACCTTGTATATCCGGCACTTACACTAAACTCCAATCCGAGTCTTTTTGTAAGAATAGCATGATATCCGTAAGAAAAGCCCAAACCTGCATGTGTGGCCTCAACTCTGTAATCTGAAATATCTAGTTTGGTTATATCTATACCTGAAAAGTCTGAATATCCACCTACATTAAACTGTCCTGTAAGTGCATTAATTCCCCAGAAATGACCGTAATATGTGCGGCATGGCCAAAATCTGAGTTCGGGATTTACAGACCACAATTTAAACCTCTTACTATCATCAAATTGAAATGGTCTGAATGCTCCGGTTATACTTAATGATTTGTTATTCTTTATATTAAATTCAAAACCAAGATTAGGCACAGTGTATCCTGAGTAAACTAAATTAGTTTTCACAGCAGAATTTTGAGCAAAAATTTCCGGCTGAGATAAAATTAATAAAAAAAATACAATCACAAATCTTATTTGATTCATTATCAGATATTTCCTCGTATATTTCAAAAGTCTGGAGCCAACATATAATTAATTGGGCACAAAAGTACATAGTTTTATTGAATTAAAAAACACAAAGAGAAAATATTATTAATTTTATTGACAAAAAAAAAACACATCCCTTATAATCAATATGTTACGATTATAAGGGGTGCGTTTAACTTTTAGTTTAGAATATCTCGCCAAATTGAGTTTGTTGCCTCTCAACCTCTTCTAATGCCTTTTTCCTATCTTCATCACTTAAATTTGATTCAAACTTTCTTAAAACACCAGACCAATCTGAAATACTTTTTGCAGGAACTTCTTTATAAATCATAGCGTTATCAGGTGAAATACTTGTTATAACTAACTCTGCAGGGGTTGGAACATGCTCACCCTGAAATAAAGCTCTGGCTTTTATTTTAATATTACCGGGTTTTAATGTAGTCCTTATTAATACAGGTGCCGATCCAAACTCTACAGCTCTTGGATTTGCTCCATTTAAAATATCACCAATAATTTCTCCCTCTCCTTCCACTTCAAACAATATATTTTCTTTTGCAAGTCTTCTTACGTTACCCTCATCGTCTGTTACCTCACAAATGACAACAGCAAAATCAGAGCCATCAGCTCTCAATGCCTGATTCTCGTTATCAATTGTTAGTCTTAATTTATTAGATCTTCTGGCAGGCATTTTTTTCTCACTGCAAACAACTTTTCCATTTTTGATGCCTTCAAAAACAAAACTTGCCTGTTGCCATTTTTTTAAGGTATATGTATAATGTCTCAACTTATAGAAATCAAAAACATTTTCAAAGACAACCTGAGGATTTGGAAGTCTTCCAGGCAATCTGTCAACTTTCATAATAAAGGTATCAGTTTCATATCTGATTAGTCTTACAGAATCACAATTTGTAAAAACAACTATATCTTTATTTGAAAATGGAGTAAGTTCATGAGCTACAAACAACATAGGCCCTGTTTTAGCAACAGGATGTTTATAATCTGCAGGAACCTGGCTTCTGAACATATGGTACGAATATTTTGCTTGCCTGAAAGCATCAAGTAGTCCACCCCAATATGTATCAGGATGATATCCCCTCTGATGGTCAAATGGGTGCCAGAGTGCTCCACCAATAAATTCATCAGGTGTATTACACATTTCATCGTAAACCATAGCCAGGTGAGTAGCCTGAACAATCTGTGGAACCTCGCCCCAGCTTCTTGAAACTCTGTTTGGTGTATTATGCGCATACCAGTCATCAACGTACTCTCCCCATTCCCTGGTAAACATAGGTTGCTTGTAATCACCCTTTAAGTCATCGGGAAATCCGTAAACGACATCATAATTATCTTTGATGCCAGGCGATTTACAATCAGCCGCAGAAAATGTGCCATAATATGGATATTCTTCTCTGGTAATTGCTAAAGTTTTTAAAGCAAACGACTCAGGAAAAGGTGTCTCATTTAGTATTGGTTCCCACATTATTACAGATGCATGATTGCGATCTCTTCTTATTATATTTCTCAGGTCTTCATAAACGTATTCCGAAAACTGCGGTTCTTTATTAAAATATTGCCATCCCGGAACCGCTACTATTACAAACATGCCCAACTCATCACAGGCATCCATAAACGAAGGATCCTGAGGGTAATGTGCGGTTCTGATAATTTTACACCCAGCGTCTCTAAGTTTTTTGGCATCTCTCCACTGTTGAGAATTTGGAACAGCATTTCCAACATAAGCAAAATCCTGATGACGGTTTGCACCTATTAATTTGTCATATTTTTTTCCGTTAAGAAAAAATCCTTGTTTGCCTCTGAATTCAATCTTCTTAAGACCGGCTTTTGTAATAACTCCATCAAGATTTTTTCCTTTGACTGACTTTATCTGAGTTTCGACACTATACAATGAAGGAGTCTCGGGAGACCACAAAAATGGATTATTTACTTTGATTTTTTGAGAAATATCCCTGGATTGTCCGGCTTTAACTGCAATTTTACTTGTTAAGATCTTTACCGTTTTTCCTTCAGGATCTTTCAGCGTTGTTTGTAGAATAACAGTTTCTTGTTTGGTTCCGGCATTTTTTATGTCAGTTTTAATATTTAAATCTGCAGATTTCTCAGTAAGGTTTTCTACTGAAGTAAAAACTCCTCCTCCGGCTACCTTACGAGCTGCATTGGCATCAGTTACATGAATATTATCAGTCACAATCAACCAGGCGTCTCTGTAAATTCCACCAAAATAAGTGAAATCAAGTTTATTTTGCTGTTTACCGGGAGGATAAGATTTGTCATCACTATTATCAACTTTTAATGCAATAACACAGTTTTCACCAGGTTTTACTCCAAGTGAAGATAATTCGATTGTAAAAGGCAAATAACCTCCTATTTGGGTATGTACCAACTTCCCGTTAACATAAACAAGACTTTTACCCATAGCGGCTTCGAAGTGAACAAAAACCTGCTTGCCCGTAAACTTTTTGTCAAGTACAAAATGCTTGCGATACCATACAGGTCCCTGATAATTGCGACAACCACTGGCTTCAACAGGCATTAATTCGACTGTATGTGGCAGATTTACTACTGTCCACCTTTTATCTTTAAATGCAATCTGTTCTGCTCCTGTAGTATCTCCTCTGAAAAATCTCCAGCCTACATTAAAATTATAGACTTCCCTGCCTCCATCTTTTAATTCATAGAAACCGGCAACTGAAAAAGTTTTTTTTATGTCAGACTTTGCCTGTACAACAAATAATGAGACCAGTAATAATAAAAGTATTTTCTTCATTGTCATTTCTGATTAATTAGATAATTATCTGGTTAGTGGTAACCAGACAGACATTTCTCCGTGGCCTCTGTTGTTCCATGCATAATATGGTACAAGTTTGATTTTCACAGTAGAGACGCTATTATTTATTTCTCTGTAAAGAGTATTTGACCAGTCTTTGCGCTTGTTTACCAGAACGTTTCCTTCGAGCATAACAAGAGGGCTGCCTTCTATTACGGTATTAACCGGCTTAAAGTCTGCGTTTGAAGGTATTATTATATCTTCAATCTTTACGCCTTCGGGTAAGTCTTGAGATTCAAGACAATAAACCAGAGGGCCTCTCATTACTGCAACCTGATTTCTGGTTTCTTCAACCAATGGGTTTGACTCAATAAGTCTCACCTGCATAGGAATATCCAGCTCTATAACGTCACCTTTTGCCCATTTACCTTTAAGTTCAAAATAGTCACCTGCAACAGGTATCTTGTCAAATGCCTTTCCATTAATTTTTACAGCTGCATTTTTACTCCATGATGGTATTCTTAAAAAGACCGAGAATTCTTTTTTTCCGGCTTTTGTAAATTCAAGTTTTACTTTTCCGTCAAACGGATAGTCACTGGTTTGAGTCAATTTTATCAAACCGGCATTTTCGATACTTGTTTCGAGGGTATTACTTCCGTAGATATTTACCCATAATCCGTCTTTTGAAAGATTGTAGGCGTATTGTTGAGTTTCAGCAATTGTTCTGACAGTATTTGGAGGACAGCAAAAACATGTTATCCATGGCTGTCTGTCTTTATGTTTGCCTTCAGACCACCTTAATGTATAAGGGAAATCATCAGAAGCCGCAAGAGGATTGGTATAGAAATACTTTTTACCATCAAGACTTATTCCAGGAAAGACACTGTTTAACAGGGCTAATTCCATTATATCTGCATATTTTTCTTCTCCTGTAGTTTGCAACATTCTTCTGTTCCACAATACATTACCAATATTGGCACAAGTTTCGTTGTGAGCTGTTATATTTGGTAACTGGAAAGATCTTCCGTAAGACTGATGAGTCTTTTGAATAAAATCAGGTTCATAGCTGGTACCGTCAGGTGATGTGCCGTCATAAAGTGCACCGCATGCACCTGTTACATACATTTTTGTATTTACAACATCATCCCATATACTGTTTAGGCTCATCATAAGACTATCCTCACCGGTTTCCATATACAGATCTGCAACTCCTGCATATAGATAGTTTGACCTTACGGCATGTCCCATTGCTTTCATTTGCTGACGAAAAGGTATTCTGTCCTGATTATCGTCTGTACCGTTAACAACCATGCTGCGAATATCTATCAAACCCTTAGCCAACTCAAGATATTTTGGATCTTTTACTGTGCGGTACATTTCAGCCACACCCATGTAATGAGATGGGCAAATTGCATTTTGGGCAAGTTCAAATGGAGCACGTTTATAATATGCATACAAAAAGTCAGTTGCTTTTATAGCTGCATCAAGTAAAGTTCTTTCTCCTGTTGCTCTGTAATGTAAGCAGGCAGCTGTCATAAGATGTCCGAAATTGTAAGTCTCAAAGTGTAATCTTTCAGCAAATTCACTTTTTCTGCCCGGATTATTTTTATCTCTGATTATAGTTTGAGTATGAATATATCCATCTTTACGCTGAGCATCTATTATGGTTTTTATAAACTTATCCATAAGTTGTTTTAGTGATGCATCTTTTGTAATTGCATAAACCGAACAACAGCCTTCAAACCACTTATACATATCACCGTCAAAAAAAGCAGGATCTTTGTGCTCTCCTTCCATATAACCTGCAGCAATTTCAAAATTCCTGTAAGCATGACTCAATTTAGGGTCATCAAAGATTTTCCACATATTAAGCAGCATTGTGTCTTTACAAACATCAAATCTGTCAGCCCAAAAACCACCTGTCCAAATAACTTTATCAATATCAACACTGTAAAGTTTGGCATGTGGACTTGATGAAGTCTGAACCAAACCTTTATCCTGAGCATTTGTAAAAAATCCAATACTCAGTAAAACCAAAATAAAGATTGTTTTTCTCATATAATTACTTTTTTATTATTTCCCAATTATCAGTTCTGAAAGTACCCACAGGCATACCGTTTGCACCTTTAAGTACTCCTTTTACATAATCTCTAAACCCATATCTTACAGCTACAGGCTTTTCAACCTTTTCTGAATAAACTATAACTTTACCAGCACTTATTCTGGCCTTAGCTTCATAAAAGACTTTATCGTCACCGGCTATTTCAAAATCAGCTAGCTGGCTACCAAATGCATTAAGGCCAAGCGGAGCGTTATCAAAACTGATTTCAACATCCTTACCATTTACAACATACGAAGAATATACAGGGCTTAGCATACCCGGAGTTTTTAGTCCATAAGTTTTCTGCAATGCCATCATCGCAAATCGTTCACCTGCAATATCTTTTCTTGAAGGATGTATATATGCGCTATCTCCTGCATCGAGTAAAACCACCATACCTGAATTTTTTATTAAAGGCTCAATCTGCCTTTGTGCATCTCGTATATATGCTGAATTCAAATAGTTACTCTCTTTTAATATTCTGTAGTCGTAAGGAGCAATCTGAGCATAATAAAAAGGAAAATCACCCTGCCCCCATATTTCACGCCAGTCAGCAACCATGTCA
>CAZFUO010000065.1:9075-10997 GCA_964522065.1 uncultured Bacteroidales bacterium
GCTTTTATATCTTTCAGGCCATATATAATTGCTTTCACCCTGATACCAAATACATCCTTTTATAGAATAACCTACTATCGGATTAATCATTCCGTTAAACAGAGCTGTTGGAGTAGTATTCGGAGGCGAAACTTTACTTCCTGGTTCAGGCAATTTATAATCACCATACTTTGACAGAAATTCAGGTCTCATCCACGCTTCAACCGACGATCCACCATAATAACTACATATAAGACCAATGTGCACTCCAAGTTGCTCACTAAGCATTTTAGCAAAATACCATCCCGTAGCACTTAACTCACCAGTGGTTGCAGGTGAAGCAATTTTCCAGACAGCTTTCTTAACTGTATCAAGTTTTACAGATGACGGGCTTCTGTTTACTTTAAACCAATGAACTTTTTACCACCACTTTTTAATATTTCAACTGCAGAACCGCTGACAGGTTGATCTCTGTACCCTTGCATTGGCATTTCCATATTTGACTGACCGGAAATCAACCAAACTTCGCCTAAAAAAACGTTTTCAAGTTTAATGCTGTATTTTTTACCTTCACCTATATATATATTGTATGGTCCACTTGCCGAAGGTGTTTTAAGAACAACTCTCCAGTCACCATTACTGTTAGTCTTTACTTTATAAATTGCTTTGTCCCAATCTGCCTTAACTCTAATCTCGCTGCCCGGGCTTGCTTTTCCCCAGACAGGAGCATCCGAAAGCTGCTGTAAAACCATATCAGATGCAAAAAAATATGGCAATCTGATTTCGGCCAGAGCATTAAATGTATTAGCAATTGTAAACAGCAATAAAATCCTTAATTTCATATATATCAGTACTTAATAGTTGCAATATTTAAAGGTCCGGTCAATCCTGCATTTACCAGTTCTCTTGATCTTTTTCTGTAATTACCATCAGTCCAAGTCACTCTATTTTCAACAGGTAGCTTATCATCAGCTTCTATCCGGTTTACCCATGTATTTGTAACTTTAATTTCAATATTGTTTACACCTTTTCTAATGGCATTTGTAATATCAACGCTATATGGATAAGTCCAGGCTGTACCACAATAATGCCCATTTATAAAGACTTCAGCAATATCACTTACTTTACCTAAATCGAGTATATAGACTTTATCTTTTTCGGTTTCTGAGTTTAGAGTTAAAGACTTGCTGTAAACAGCGGTTCCTGAGTAGTGCTTAACTGAAAAATCAGGATTAAGATTCCATGGGGTTAGAGTTTTAAAATCTACCGGAGCTGACGGACCTCCAAAAGCTGTATCGAAACTTACAGACCAGTTTTCGTTAAGGCCTGTAATAGGCAAAACATTAACAACAGGATCAACTTTTGAAGATGACTTAAGATCGGTTATCTTCTCGAAAACTATAAATATGGACTGATTTGGCTCGAGTTTTAGATTTATTTTTGTTCGGCCTTCTGATATAGTCCAGTTACGAGCATCAGATATTTTACCGGTTAAAGCGTCATAAAGTTCGGGCAGTTTGCCGTTTACTCTGAAAACCATTTCTAGTTCTCTTGTTCTAGCCACCTGATTTGCAACAAAATAGATATCAAAACCCTCACCTTGCCTGTGAGTCCATGCAACAGAACCAAAAGCTTCTTTTCCGTTTTCAAAAACTTCAAAATCTCTCTTAATTCCTAACTCAGAAAAATCAGGCTTTACCCATGGCAACTCTGTATCAGACAGAACATTTACTCCCTTAGATTTAAAATCTTTAATAATTAATCTCAATTGTTTTTCACCTTTCACATTTGGGCTTACGCTGTCAGGAGACATTGGATGTACTTTCGGAACCACTAACATTTTATATGTCATACCTCCGTCCAGCTTAATCATTCCATTTTCTGCTTTTGAGCTGTTAAACAAAACATCAGGATTAAAAGTATCGTAATTATATCCTCTTAGA
>CAZFUO010000066.1:0-10935 GCA_964522065.1 uncultured Bacteroidales bacterium
AACTTAGCAATTTTTATAATGACTCCATCTCTAACGGGAAATGGAAAAATATGATGCAGGATGTTCATATTGGATACGTACAATGGTCTATGCCCAGAGAAAACAAACTACCGGAGTTAATAATGGTTACTCCTAAAGATAAGCCCGAAATGGGTGTTTCTATAGAAGGAAGTGAATTAGTATGGCCTGGAACAGAAAAAAAAGCATTTTTACCAACATTTGATTCTTTTCACAAGTCTGAATACTATATAGATTTATTTAATAAAGGCAATGGATCTTTTAATTATGAGATTTTAGCAAATAAACCCTGGATAATTTTAAATAGCCTGAAAGGATCAGTAAGTGAAGAAAGTCGAATATTAGTAAAAATTGATTGGAAAAAAATACCATACGGCAAAAACGAAGGAGTAATAGAAGTAAAGAGTGAAGATACAATTGTTTATGTAAATGTAAGCGCAGTCAGAGCAAGCATGCCTGAAACAAAAGAATTATTTTTCGGTAGCCTCACTGGCGAGTTTTCTATTCCATCCAACAAATACAATAAAAAAACTGCCGGAAAGAATGCAGAGTGGATTGAATTGCCCGATTTAGGAAGGGACGAGTCATGTATGGGTATAAAACCGGTTAATGCCCCTAGTACAAATCCAGAAAATGCAGCAGTTCTCGAATATAATATCTTTTTAAAAGATTTAGACAGCACAATAGTATGCTTAGGAATCCTACCTACACAAGATATAAATCCTAAAAGAGGGCTAAGTATTGCTGTTGGTCTAAATGATGAGAAACCGCTAATAATTGATGCCAGAAAAGGACTAGTTGATACTTTTAATGAATACACTCCTTCAAGTTTGAAAAACTCTAAATCCCTAAAGCCTCTGCCACCTTTAAATAGTAAAATAGCGTTAACAGGTTATCGGCAACAGAGACGTAATGAGATATTCGATAATATCAGATGGCTGGACGTAAAATTACAAGTAAAAAAACAAGGCTTGAACAGACTCAAAGTTTATATGATAGACCCTGAGATTGTACTTGAAAAAATAGTGGTTAACCCTGACAATAACTACCCAAGTTATTTTGGAGCACCCTCTAAACAATTAAATCCTCAAAATAATGAATAAAAAAATCATTCTTTCAATTATTGTATTTATATTCGGTTGTTATGTATTTACAAATGCGCAAACCATAGAATTCAGATATACCAACCCTATAACCAAATCTGATGATATATCAATGAGAGACCATTTCATTATTAAAGTTGGTGAAAAATGGTATTGCACCGGTACATCAAATCCCGTCTGGACAGGTTTAAATCCGGGTGTAAGATTATTGGAATCTGATGATCTGTTAAACTGGAAACACAGCTCATGGTTAATTGACTCATCAACTCTACCAGCAGACTGTCCTTATAATGGAAGATTTTGGGCTCCTGAGATTCATTTTATTAAAAACAAGTACTGGCTAACAGTAAATAGTGGAAAAGTCACAAAAGAAGATCCTAAGGGCATGGCTACCCATAGTGTATGGCTTTTTAGTTCTGATAAAGTAACAGGACCTTACACCCTGGTTAACGGACCACTTACTCCTCAATATAATAATGATGCAACTTTGTTTGAAGATGAAGATGGACAGGTTTACTTTTATTGCAGTGGAAACGGATTGTTTCAGGCCAAAATTGATCTGGAGAAAGGCAAACTAACTACACCAATTCAAAAATTTCTGGACAAGAAACAACCCGGTTATCCAGAATGGATGGTTGGAGGTATAGAAGGTCCGTTTGTAATAAAAAAAGAAGGAACTTATTTTATGTTCTTTTCAACCTGGACCAGAGGTTATGAAGTCGCTTTACTAAAGTCAAATTCACCATTAGGACCATGGGAATTAGTTGAAAACGAACCCATATTTGGAACCAGAAAAAAAGGTTACAGACCTGAACTTGCTAAAGAAGGAGGTTATGATAATTTAAAATTTCAGGACACTGAAGATCCATATTGCGAAACCGGACATAATGCACTATTTTTAGGCCCTGATGGTAAATTATGGAATTCTTGCCATTATATGTTAAATAATGGGGAGTCATTACCTCAAATGGGCATTGAACCAGTTACATTTAAAAATGGAAGGTTTTATATTAAAGGCCCTACCTGGACTGAACAAATTGTTAAACTTAATACCAAATGAAAAAAACAGCTTACTTTGTTATCACTTTATTGATTACTTTAACTTTAAATGCTCAGGAAAATTACCTGATCAAGGTAAGTGAATCAAAGGAAAAAGTTGCCAATGGCAAATTTGCACCCAACTGGGAATCGTTAAAACAATACAATACTCCTGAATGGTACAGAAATGCTAAATTTGGCATATGGGCACATTGGGGGCCACAATGTCAACCTGGCCAGGGAGATTGGTTTGCCCGTTCAATGTATGACGAAGGTAGCTGGCAATACAATTGGTTTCTGAAAAATTACGGACATCCCTCTAAATTTGGCTTTAAAGATATTATAAACGACTGGAAAGCAGAAAAATGGGATCCTGAAAAGCTTGTTGCATTATATAAAAGAGCCGGTGCTCAATACTTTTTTGCAATGGCAAACCATCATGATAACCTTGACATGTGGGACAGCAAATATCAAGAATGGAACACAGTAAGAGTCGGACCAAAAAAAGACATTCTGAACGGATGGGCAAAAGCCGCAAAAAAATATAAATTACCTCTTGGCCTAAGTGTTCATGCTGCGCACACATGGTCATGGATGGAAGTATCTCAAAGATCGGACAAAAAAGGCGATCTTGCCGGAGTGCCTTATGATGGAAGGCTGACAAAAGAAGATGGCAAAGGTACCTGGTGGGAAGGTTTAGATCCACAGGAATTATATGCTCAAAATCATAAACCAAGCAAAGATTGGGAAAACATGGGAGCAATTCACGGTCAATGGAATTGGGGCAACGGAGTTTCTATTCCATCTCAGGAGTATTGTGACAAGTTTTACAATCGTACAATGGACATGATTAATAAATACAAACCAGATTTACTCTATTTCGATGACACAGCTCTCCCACTCTACCCTATAAGTGATGCCGGATTAAAAATTGCTGCTCATTTTTACAACAGTAATATTAAATGGCATAAAGGAAATCTTGAAGCGGTTTTGCTGGGTAAAATACTAACTGCAGAACAAAAGCAGGCTCTTGTTTGGGATGTCGAACGAGGTGCACCTGATAAAATTCAGGAACTGCCCTGGCAAACTTGTACATGCATAGGTGATTGGCATTACAACAACTCTGTTTACGATAATAATCGCTACAAAACCGCAAAAGATGTTATTCACTCTTTGATTGATGTTGTTAGTAAAAACGGGAATATGCTTTTGAATATTCCTGTAAGAGGTGATGGCAGCATAGACGAAAAAGAGATTAAAGTAGTCGAAGGTATTGCAGAATGGATGGATATCAACAAAGAAAGTATCTTCGAAACCCGTCCCTGGATTGTGTTTGGAGAAGGTCCTGCTGCAGATGCCTCAAATCCGATAAACGCTCAGGGCTTTAATGAAGGAAGAATTAAGTTCACTGCAAAAGACATAAGATTTAATCAAAATGGAAAAGTTTTATATGTTACAGTAATGGGTGAGCCTGATAGCAATACAATTGTCAAAAATCTTTCAAACAAAGTTAAAATTAAAAAAATCGAGATGCTGGGAAGTAAAAATAAAGTGAATTGGAATCAAAACAATAAAGAATTGGTTATTGAAAAACCTTCAGCTATACCCAACAAAATTGCAATAGTATATAAAGTAATACTTGGATAAAACAAATTGAAGGTGCTCTAACAGGCACCTTCAATCTTTTCAAACCAATCAATATTTATTAACCAAATAAATTGAAGTTGAGTCGGTACTTGCATTAAACTTTTCAGGAGGCCTTTTGAATTCTGCAACAGCATAATTCTTCAATGTTAAATCAGCCTCTTTACCATTTACGGTTTGGACATCTATTCTACCTCCTGATAATTCTGCATATATCTTATTATATGGAGCATTTATATAAATAAAAGTGTTTTCTGCATTTATTTTTAAAAATTCACTCACAGAACTCACTTTTATTCCTCCACCATGTCCATTAATTAAGAGGCTGTCTTTTACAGGAAATTCTATATTGACATTACAAGAATCTCTGGTAATAACCGAACGCAGATCTTTACAATAAATATAAAATTTAGTTCGGGTATTACTAATGAACAATGTATCGTTAAAAACGCTGGCGAAACCTTCATTTATTTCATATCCCTCTTCTAACGACCATTTTATACAACTTGTATCAGATTTCAAAATTTTACAATTCACATTTTCATTTACAACTACCACATTGAAATCTGACAATTTAAATGTCGATAAAACCAAGTTTATTTCTTGTTTTTTAAAATGTTCTCTATTTTTAGCTATTACAAAAATTGAAATCATAGCCAAAAATATTATTGCAGAGTATGCTGCCAAAATTTTATTACTCGTCTTCATCAGCGGAATTTTTATCAATTAGTTTTATTAAATCGGATAAGTCATTTGCATTCAACTCGAGCAAATCTACTTTTTTCATAAAAGCAGGATATTCATTTTTGAAAAACTCCTCCCTTTCATTTTTTCTTAATATTTCAACAGCGTATTTACTTACGAAAAAACCAAAACCACGTCTGTTTTCAATTACTCCGGCATCATTCAACAAAGAATAAGTACGCAATAAAGTATTACGGTTTACCTGAAATTCTTCGGCCAATTCTCTCACAGATGGAACCCTGTCATTTGCAAGTAAGCTTCCTTCAAGAATACGCTGAGAGATTATATCTGCAATTTGTTTAAAAATTGCATTTGAAGATTTAAATTCTATACTCATAAATGAAGTTCTTTTATTTTATAATAACCAAAGATAAACAGTACAAGCCACGTAGTACAAACCAAGCTCCCCCAGAATATCTCTACATAATTGTAATTGTTGTTCAAATAAAACCGATGTATATAAATATCAAATCCTTTTGTCTCAGGATAAAACAAATGCGACAAACATACCTGTAATACCAACATCAAATAAATAACTGCAATAAATGAAATGATAGTTTTCAATATACTATACTTTCTGAACATCAACGGAACCGCAAACAGATAAGCGCTCATTGTAATAAACATAAAATAAATGAATGTCATATCCTTTTTAAATCCGTATTCAGGATTTGTAAAAAAAGAATAAGTAAACTTCTGAATCTGAAAACTGTCAATACCTTTTGGTCGTAAAAAAGCAAAATCTTCTATTGAAATACGAGCCAGATTTGCATTTACCCAAAAAGCAATAAGAGTTAAAACTAAACCAAATACAATTCTTGTTAAAACAGGCATAATAAACTTTTCTAATGAAGATGCAGGCAACATAAGAAATGTGGTTAACCTATTTTTAGTAGAAAAATTCGAAAATGAATCTGCAATAAAAAGCCCCAATGTTAATAAGAAAAACATAAAAATATTGTAATATGCATGCGGAGCAATTCTTATTTCATAAAGTGGCAGATCCCTGTTAACAACAAAAAAATTTGATAGATTTTCTTTCATTTGAATTATAGTGAATAAATAGCCAACTACAAAAATGGAAATTGTAAATATCAGATATTTTATACCGTTTAGCTGCCAATCGTATTTAAGAAGATTAATAAACCTTTGTCTATCAAAATATTTATTTGTATTCATAAACTTATTGTTTTATATGGTTATTTACAACTGCGTTAAAAAAGACTTCCATATCTATTGAAGACTCATTTGAATTTTCAACGGGTTTTATTACGTTATACCCTCCTATTGCGGTTTCTTTATAAAGAATATTCTCTGTGTCTTTAATACTTGTAACTGTGTCAAAGAAATACTTTTCATTAATTTCTGTAATACTCTTATCTAAAAGTATTTTACCATTATCAAGAATTAGAACTTTGTCTATAATAGTATCAATATCCTTTACCTGATGAGTTGAAATAATAACCAGCTGATCTTCTGCAATTGAGCTAACCAGAACTTTTCTGAAAAGGCTTTTTGATGGAATATCAAGTCCGTTAGTTGGTTCATCCAAAATCAACAATTTGCAGTTGCTGGCAAGTACAAATGCAATCAAAAACTTTTTTCTTTGGCCCTGAGAAATTTTATTAAGTTTTAAAGAACGATCAAGTTCAAACTCTTTAAGAATTGAATTGATTTTTGACAATGAGAAATTTGGATAAAACGGACTAAAGGCTTTAATGTAACGACCAATAGATACCTGAGGAATATCAAAGTCTTCAGCCACATAACATACATCTGATAAAAAATCAGGATTACGTTGAAATGGTAAATAACCATTTACGGATAATTCTCCATTTTTAGCAGGGATTAACCCACTCAATATATTAAGGAGAGTTGTTTTACCTGCACCATTCTTACCTAAAAGGCCAAGAATACTGCCACTTTCAATGTTTAATGATAAATCATCAAACAATGAATCTTGTTTTTGATACTTAAACGAAAGGTTTTTAATTTTAATCATGACACAAAAGTTTAGAGGTCTAGCTATCTATGCCACAAAGAAAACACTTATTTATTTATTTACAAAATATTTTTTTAAATATTTTCCTGTAATTGATTTAGAACATCCAATAATATCCTCAGGTAAACCTTCAAAAAGTACCTCTCCCCCATTTTTACCACCCTCAGGGCCCATATCAATTAACCAATCGGCATTAATTATAATATCAGTGTTGTGTTCAATAATTATTACAGTATTATCCCGTTTTACCAGTGATTTTACAATTTTATAAAAAGTTTCAATATCAGACATATGCAATCCTGTTGTTGGTTCATCCATTATGTAAATATTGCTTTGCCTTGTTAACTCACCAGCAATCTTTAATCTCTGTGATTCTCCTCCTGAAAGCGAACTTAGTGATTGACCAAGCTTTAAATAACCCAGGCCAACCTCCATTAACAATTGCAAATGCTTTCTGATTTTTGATGACTCAAAAAAATCAAAAGCCTGAACAGCAGTCATATCTAATATGTCAGCAATATTCTTTCCATCTCTTTTTAGTTGCAACACATCAGAATTATACCTTTTACCCTCACATTCATCACAAATAGTTTTTACTGAATCCAGAAAATGCAATTCGAATGTAAGTAATCCCTGCCCATTGCATTTGGGACATGCTCCTTTAGAATTAAAACTGAATAGTGAAGCATCGGCACCTGTTGCTAATGCAAATTCTTTTCTGATTAAATCAAAAACCCCCATGTAAGTAGCGGCATTCGCTCTTGATGTTCTACCTATTGGAGACTGATCAATTACAATAGCTTCCGGATGTTGTTTAACAAAACATTCATGAATCAGACTACTTTTACCACTTCCGGCAACACCTGTAATACATGTTAAGACTCCACGTGGTATTTTAACAGAAATATTTTTAAGATTATTTGCATTAGCATTTTTTATGTCTAAATATCCATCAGCCTTCTTTCTGATAAATTTTTTAATTGCAGGCTGGTTTAAATATTTACCTGTTATACTTTCAGACACAGATAAACCTTCAGGGATACCATTATAAACAATATTACCACCATTTTTACCTGCACGCGGTCCTAAATCTACTATCCATTCAGCTGCCCTGATTATATCAGGATCGTGTTCGACAACAAAAACTGAATTTCCTCTTTCTTTTAGTCTGAATAAAATATTTATCAGATTTGATGTATCTCTTGGATGCAAACCGATTGAAGGCTCATCAAGTACATAAAGCATATCAACAAGATTACAATCAAGTTGTCTTGCCATTTTTACTCTTTGAGACTCTCCGCCAGAAAGACTACCTGTTGCTCTATCAAGAGATAGATACCCCACTCCTATCTCTACAAGTTGCTCTAATACAAATACAGCTTTTCTTAATACCGGTCGGGAAATATCATCATCAATTTTCTTCAAAAAAGGTAAAATTTCAGATATCTCCATACTACATAAATCAGAGATAGATAATCCGTTTATTTCTACACTCCTTGCCCTTTCATTTAATCTGCTACCATTACATTTTTCGCAAATTTCATATTTAAAAAATCTGGTATAAGCATTTTTATCTTCATCATCAGCTTCGTCATCAGCTCTGGTTTTTACAGCTTTTTCAAGTTTAGCGGCTATACCTTCAAAAATCCTGTTATATGATAACTTTTCCTTTGCTCCCTCAATTGCAAAAGGTTCAGAGTATAAAAGTAAGTTTAGTTCTTCCTGTGTAAAATCCTTAAGAGGCTTGTCAGCATCTACAACCCCAAGACTTACAAGTTCTTTCCACAGAAAGCTACCTTGTTTGTAATGCGGGTGATTAATTGCGCAATCTCTGATTGACTTATTCATGTCAAGAAATAAATCGAGATCAATTCTGATTTGTTTACCAAGTCCATGGCAATTAGAGCACATTCCTTCAGGATGATTAAATGAAAAGAAAAATGATGGCCCTATAAATGGTTTACCAACACGTGAATATAATATTCTTAAGTAGGTATTTACCTCGGTCGCGGTTCCGACGGTACTACGAAGATTGTTTCCCATGCGCTTCTGATCTATTACAATTGCGGTTGACAAATTCAGGATGTCATCGACATCAGGTCTTGATAACTTTGGCATTCTTGTACGTGCAAAAGTCGAAAAGGTTTCAATCAATTGTCTTTGTGCTTCTGTGTAGATAGTATCAAATAGTAAAGACGACTTTCCTGAGCCGGAGACTCCGGTAAAAACTACAACTTTATGTTTTGGAATCTCAACATCTATATTTTTAAGATTGTTGGTGTGGGCATTTTTAATAATTATCATAACTGCAGGATTTTGGTTTTATTTAAACACAAAGTTACAGCCGATAAAGATGGGGAAATTGTAAAAAAAAGACAAAAGAAAACTTTCTAATAATCAGGATATTTTTCTAAAAATTCACCTGGTGTATAACCACAGTACTTTTTAAAATCTTTTATAAAGTGAGACTGATCAAAATAACCGTTTCTAAAAGCTCTGTCAGTAATTGAAGCATTTTTATCATTGCTAAAATCCTGAAGAATTGATTGAAATCTGAATAATTGAATTACCTGCTTTGTTGGTTTGCCAAGATATTTAGAACATTTTCTTTCAAGGCTTTTTGTCGTAACTGCCAAAATTTCTGATAAATCAGAAACAGTTGTATTTCCGTTAAAATGTTTTATTTGTTCAATGCTTTTTTCAATAAGCAACTTATCGTAAACAGGTATTGGTTTATAGTTTTTTTGTAGAAACCGCTCAATTAAAGTTATTCTCTGTCCAAAATTAACGGTTTCAAATAGCTTTTCTTCAAGCTCCCTGCATGTTGAATTAAAAACGTCTTTTAGGTCTATGCTTTGGTTTCCAATTTCAGACAATGGAAAATCAAAAAAATTGCATGCTCCTTCCGGGTAAAAACTTATAAAAACCACACCTGTATCACCATTGGTGGAAACATCAAAATAGATATCAGTAAGACCGCTTACGATAGATCGGGGTTGCTGTAAAATTTCCTTTGGAGATTTATAAACAATAAACGGATCTTTGTAATGAAACATTAACTGAACATGTTCAGTTGGAATAACTCTTTCGACAACAGCACCATCATGTGCGTCGGCCTCCATAAAGCAATATTCTTTTACGAAATTTGCCAGAAAGCCGACGGGTTTAAAAATCTGAAAGCGCATAATAATAAGAAAAAAGATTATTGTTCTATTATTGCAGCATATCCTCCACCTGAAGCCATATTTATTTTCAGAAGAGTATTTTTTGTAACTGAAAGTGTTTCATGTTTATAATCCTGGGCATATCTGTCAGCATTAGCACCATCTCTCATAACTGACATCTTGTATGCACCATCTCCTAAAAAGTCCAGTGAAACTTCAAGATTTCTGGAAGTCCAGTCTGTCATTGCTCCTATATACCACTTATTGCCTTTACGTCTGGCAATTACTATATAATCAGCAACTTTAGCAGATAAAACCCTGGTTTCGTCCCAAATAACAGGAATACTGGTAATAAAATTTACTGACTCCTGCTCTTTGCGGTATATTGAAGGAGATTCGCACATCATCTGAAGTGGTGATTCGTAAACTACATATTTTGCTATTTCGTGGCAACGTGTTCCCAATCCTTCCGGACGATCAAAACTAATTTTATGATCTGTAAGTGATTTATTTATCATAGCTCCCGGGGTATAATCCATAGGTCCTGCAACCATTCTGGTAAAAGGTAATGTCACATTATGCTCAGGAGTAATATCGGCACTCCACTTATTATTCTCATTTCCCTTAACACCCTCATAACTAACAACGTTTGGATATTTCCTCCTCAATCCTGAAGGTTTAAATGCACCATGAAAATCGACCATCATGCCTAACTTTGCACATTCTGATGCAATTCGCTCATAAGATTCAACCATATACTGATCGTTTCTTTGCATAAAATCTACTTTTATACCTTTCGCCCCCCATTTTGCATAAGTATTCAAAATCTCTGACATATTTGCATCAAGAGGTTTCCATAATACCCATAATATTATTCCTACATTTTTCTTTTTTCCATAGTTAACTAATTCTTCAACATCAATATCAGGATTGCATGAAGTTATTTGAGTGGTAGATTTTGTCCAACCTTCATCAAGAATAACATATTCAATTTTATTTTCTGATGCAAAATCAATAAAATACTTATATGTGTCGTTGTTAATTCCAGATTTAAAATCAACGCCAAAAATATTGTTTGCATTGTACCAATCCCAGGCAACTTTTCCGGGTTTTATCCAGTCAGTTTTTTCCAATACACAAGGCTCAGACAATTGAAATGTCAAATTGCTTTCTACCAGAGTTGCATCATTATCTCCAATTATAAAAATCCTCCAGGGAAAAT
>CAZFUO010000067.1:0-10912 GCA_964522065.1 uncultured Bacteroidales bacterium
AATAATTAGTATAGGTAATAGTTTAGGGTCCCGGAGTAATCCGGGATTTTTTTTAAAAAATAAGCATTTAGCCGTTTGTTTTTGGTGTAATATTATTAATCATTCATTTATTAAAGTTTTTGTTTCGTTATTGATATTTGTTATATTGTTAATTATTTATTTTTGTAAGTAATAAAAATGCTATTTCTATGAATTCTATTACTGTGTCTTTGAAATGGTTTGGTGTAAGAACTTTTATTACTGTTATCATTTTGTTTTTTACATCCGGAATAGTAGCTCAAGCTCTTTCACTTTCAGTCGAATTAGATACGGCAGGAACTTTAAGTAATAAAATTGACTTGTCAATAAAAGATTCTGTTAGAAGTTTAAAGATTATTGGAGAGGTAAATGGAGCTGATATCTTGTTTATTAGAGAAATGGCAGGGTCAGATAAAGATGGCAAAGAAACAAGCGGAAATCTTGAAGATCTTGATTTGTCAAAATCTCATGTCAGAGAGGGTGGCCCATATTATTATTTATATTACCCGACTCTGGATAATAAGATTGGTAATTACATGTTTTATAAATGCAAAAAATTAGTATCAATCATACTTCCGGATGATGTGTTTTCATTAGGATCTTTCATCTTTTCTGATTGTATAAATCTTGAATCAGTTGTAATTTCAGGTAGTATAAAGGGTTTTGGTAATCAGGTTTTTAATAATTGCCTGAATTTGAATAAAATAATTGTGGAAGATGATAATGAATACCTTAGCTCAATAAATGGTGTACTTTTTGATAAGAATATTAATACTCTGAAATTTTATCCTCCCGCAATCACTGATACTTTATATAATATACCGGCAACAGTAAAAACAGTAGAAGCCGAAGCTTTTTTAGGAAATAAGTATTTGAAATGTTTATTTATGCCTAATAGCATTACATCTATTGGGGAATCTTCATTTAAAACTTGTAAGTCACTAAAATCAGTCAAATTTTCCGAAAAATTGACTACAATACCAAATAATGCATTTATTAGATGTATACAGTTACGGGAACTCTATTTACCAAGTAGTCTTGCCTCTATCGGTATGAGCGCTTTCAGTAACTGCGATAGTTTAAGAAAGATTTACTTTCCTCATAATCTTAAAATTATTGAAGATGGAGCATTCTCAAGTTGTTGGAGTTTAGAAATTGTATCTTTGCCTGGTAGTCTTGAAAAATTGGGAAGACATGTTTTTGGTGCATGTTATAATCTTAAGAAAGTAGTCTTCTCGTCTCAGTTGGAGTCTACAGGATCTTCAACATTTAGTAATTGCTTAAAACTTGAGGAAGTTGTTCTATCGGAGGGTATAAGTGTAATAGGCGAATCTTCTTTTTATAATTGTCCTAACCTCTTTTTGATAAATTTTCCGGAAAGTATTACTGAAATTGGATTTAATGCTTTTAAAAAATGCACTAGTTTTATTGAAATAGAGTTACCTAAAAATCTATCAAAAATCGATATTCGTGCTTTTAGCGAATGTACAAGTCTTGAAAAAGTACATATTTCACGAAATCTTAGGTATTTGGGTTATTCCGTATTTGAAAATTGTTTAAATCTTATGAGTTTTGAAGTCGATACTTTAAACGAGTATTTCTGCGATAATGAAGGGGTACTTTATAGCAGAGATTTGTCAACGCTGGTTTGTTATCCAAATAAAAAAGGGAAGGTGCTTGCTATACCTGAATTTGTACGCCATATTGGTGATTACGCTTTTGCTTTTAGTGATATATCAGAAATAACATTTACAGATAATGTTGAAAGCATAGAACGTTTTGCATTCTCGTTTTGTAATAATCTTACAAAAATAGATTTGAATTGTGTTGTTAGAGTTGGTTTTTATGCATTTTCGAATTGTAAAAATTTATCAGAGGTGCATATGCCATATTTATTTGAAATTGGATCAGGTGCTTTCTCAAATTGCATAAAACTAGAAAATGTAGTAATTAGTGATGAGTTGTTTTTAATAGATTCATATCTGCTCTCTGGTTGTACCGGGATGCAAAAGCTTTATATTGGGCGAAGTGTTAATATGATAAATTCTTCAGCATTTGCCAGATGCTCTTCGTTAAGAGAAATACATGCAAGCAATCCTGAACCTGCAGATATAAAAGATAAAAGTGTTATAGAAGGTATTAACCTTGATTCTTGTGTTTTGTATGTTCCAACCGGGGCAAAAACAAGATATAGTATGGCAAATATCTGGAATTTGTTTAAAACGATTAAGGAAGAAAGCTCTGTAGATGTGTCAGATGTTTTCTCTGATATTTCACCAGAAGTAATTGCTAAAAATGGAATCATAAAAATATACAATTTGCCTAAAAATATTACAGCACACGTGTACAGCATTACCGGAAGTCAGATTGCTTTGCTTTCAGGTGATTCGGAAATAAAACTACCTGAGAACTGTATTTACCTGGTTAAAATTCAAGATAAAGTTTATAAAATAAAGACCTGATTTACATTGTTCGATTATAGTATAGCCGGCATCATTATTATCATATTCTACAACTTGTATTTCAATTTCTAAAGGTTTTCACCTATAATTTCAATATTTTTACCGTCGATAATTTATTGAAATTTATAACCATGAAAAAAATTGAAATTATGTACAGTATTAAAGTGCTGATTACCGCTTTATTTGTCGGAGTTTGTTTGGGTGTGCAGGCTCAGGATTTTGATGTTTTTAAGTCGGAAATAGCACATGGTAAAATTGATACCATAGTTTATAATTCTACTACTGTAGGATCTCAGAGAAGAGCGTTAATATATACTCCCCCGGGTTTTGACAAATCGAAAAAATATCCTGTTTTATATTTGCTTCATGGTATAGGTGGAGATGAAAAAGAGTGGTTCAATCAGGGTAAGCCAAATGTGATTCTTGATAATCTTTATGCTGAGAAAAAACTTGTCCCAATGATAGTTGTTTTGCCTAATGGCAGAGCAATGAAAAATGACAGGGCTGTTGGTAATATCTATGATGGTGAGAGGGTACAGGCATTTGCTAACTTCGAAAAAGATTTGCTTATCGATTTGATACCTTTTGTCGAAAAATCTTATCCGGTTTTAACTGATCGTGAAAACAGGGCTATTGCAGGTTTGTCAATGGGAGGTGGACAGTCTCTTAACTTTGGTTTGGGTAATCTGGATTATTTTTCATGGATTGGCGGTTTCTCTTCTGCACCTAATACTAAATCGCCTCAACAGCTTATACCTGATGTTGAAAAAGCAAAGGCAAGTATTAAGCTTCTTTGGGTCTCTTGTGGAGATAAAGATAATCTTATTAATGTAAGCAAAAGAACACATGATTTTTTAGTCGAAAATAATATTCCTCATATCTATGTTGTAATTGAAGGGGGGTATCACGATTTTAAGGTATGGAAGCTTAATCTTTATAAGTTTTCACAGTTGATTTTTAAACCAGTTCCACAATCTGTATATAGTAATTGATTTATAAATATGAAGCTAAAATATTCTGCACTTCTAATTGCTTTTTTTTCTTTGTTTTCAGTAATGCAGTTACATTCTGCAAAGTATAGAAATTTATTTAAAGAGGCCGGCTATAAGCAGGCTGATATTGATGCTAAGCTGGATAAAGCTTACAGGGATCTTTTTGAAGGTCCTGATCGTATTTATTTTGAAGTTGGTGACTCGATGGGTTATGTCTCTGATTTGAAAAATCATGATGCGCGTTCAGAAGGCTTGTCTTACGGAATGATGGTCGCTGTTCAACTAAATAAAAAAGATGTTTTTGACCGCATATGGAGATGGTCAAAAAAATATACACAGCATCAGGAAGGTCCTCGTAAAGGTTATTTTGCCTGGAGTATAAATCCTAAAACTATGAGAAAGAATTCTGACGGTTCGGCCTCAGATGGTGAACTTTACTATGTAACATCTCTTTTGTTTGCTTCAAATAAGTGGGGAAATAATACGGGAATAGATTATTATGCCGAGGCAAGGTTTATTCTTGATGAGATGTGGAAAAAGGATGGAACAGGTAATATCTATCATCTTATAAATAAAGAATATAAACAGATTTCATTTGTTCCTGAGGGTGGCAGCTATAATTGGACTGACCCCTCTTATCATTTGCCTGCTTTCATGGAAGTATGGGCAAAATATGCTAAAGACGGGCATGAAAAGTTTTATAAAGCTTGTGCCGATACATCCAGGGCTTTTCTTCACAGGGCATGTCATCCTGTAACAGGTTTAAATGCTGATTATACCGAATTTAGCGGTGCACCTCACTCTACAAGATGGATGCCGGCTGCTTTCAGATATGACTCATGGAGAGTTCCGATGAATATTGCTATGGATTTTACCTGGTATGGTAAAGATAAAAAGTGGCAAAAAGATTACGCAAAGCGGTTTCAGCGTTTTTTAAGATCTAAAGGCATGGATACTTATGAAGATCAGTTTAATCTTGACGGAACCGCTCCTGAATTTGTTCTTCAGGCTGGTGGCTTCAAAAAGTTGAGGCATTCTTTGGGTTTGGTTTCTACAGCTGCCACGTTATCGCTGATAAATAACGATAAGGAAAGTATGGATTTTGTTCATGCTTTATGGAATGCTAAATTAGAACCCTATGAAGATGGGTATTTCGATCCTTATTATGATGGCTTGCTTTATCTTTTTAGTCTTATGCATTTGAGCGGAAATTACAGAATACTATAAATATTTAAGAAATGAAACAATCAATTTTGGCTTTTTTTATTTTTTGCTTCACTTTGACGGGTGTAGTACATTCTCAGGATAAATTTTACAAAAAAACCTTTTCATTATCTGACGTAAAATTATTGGATGGACCTTTTAAGCATGCAATGGATGTTAATATTGAGGTACTTCTGCAATATGAAACCGACAGATTTATTGCTCCTTTCAGAAAAGTATCGGGTTTACCTTCAAAGGCTGAGAATTTTCCAAATTGGGAGGTTCAGGGACTTGACGGACATGTTGGTGGTCACTATTTATCTGCAATGGCAATTCATTATGCAGCTACAGGCAATAAAGAATGCCTGAGACGTATGGAGTACATGATAAATGAGTTTAAAGAATGCCAGGATGCGAATAGTTTGAAATATCCTGACTGGGGTGTGGGCTATATTGGTGGTGTTCCAAAAAGTGAAGAGTTGTGGAAAGCTATTAAAAGTGGAAATACAGGTATAATTTGGCAGTATTGGGTGCCATGGTACAATTTGCACAAAACATATGCAGGATTGAGAGATGCCTGGGTTTATTGTGGAAATAAAACTGCCAGGGATATGTTTGTTAAGTTTTGTGACTGGGCAATTGAAATAACAAAGGGACTTTCTGATGAGCAGATGGAAAGCATGCTCGGTAATGAACACGGTGGAATTAATGAAGTTTTGGCTGATGCTTACGGTATTACCGGACAAGAAAAATATCTGGTGGCTGCAAAAAGATTTTCTCATAAAAATATTTTAAACCCGCTGACTTCAAGAATTGACAGATTGGATAATCTTCATGCTAATACTCAGGTACCAAAAGCTGTAGGCTTTCAAAGGATAGCTGAGCTAAGTGGTGACAATAACTACGATAAAGCAGGTAGTTTTTTCTGGGAAACCGTAACAGGTAACAGGAGCGTGGCTTTTGGTGGAAACAGTCGTAAAGAATTTTTTCCTCCTGCCTCGGCTTGTATCGATTATATTAATGAAGTTGAGGGCCCTGAGTCTTGCAACACAAACAATATGCTTAAACTGACACAAGTTTTATTCAGAATGAATCCTCAGGTTAAATATATTGATTATGCCGAGAGAGCTCTTTATAATCATATTCTTTCGACTCAACATCCTGATCATGGTGGTTATGTATATTTCACTCCGGTTCGTCCTGCACATTACAGAGTATATTCGGCTCCAAATAAAGCTATGTGGTGCTGTGTTGGTACTGGTATGGAAAACCATGGTAAATATGGTGAATTTATTTATGCACATTCAGGTGATTCATTATTTGTAAACTTGTTCGTTGCATCAGAACTCAACTGGAAAGAGAAAAAAGTTACCTTAAGACAAGAAACAAACTTTCCCGAAGGAGAATCGACTAAGCTATCTGTGGTTTCGGGAAATAAAAAGTTCAGGTTACTATTAAGATATCCATCATGGGTGGAAAATGGCAAGCTGGAAATCAGGTTGAATGGTAAATTGTTGACTTTCTCAGGTAAGCCTTCAGAATATGTTGTGATAAACAGAAAGTGGAAAAAAGGTGATGTTGTTGAGGTTAAATTACCAATGAAAAATACTATTGAACAACTCATTAATGTGCCATCTTACATTGCATTTATGCATGGTCCGATTTTGCTGGCGTCCAGGTGTGGAGATAAAGATTTACATGGTCTGGTGGCCGGTGAAGGCAGATGGGAGCATATTGCTTCAGGTAAAAAATATCCGGTAAACGAAGCTCCTGTATTGGTTGAGAATAACAGGGAAGACCTTTTAGGAAGATTAAGTCCAAAAGAAGGTGAGAATATGAAATTTGATTTGAGTGCAAGTGAGAAATTAACACTCGAACCATTTTACAAGATTCACGATTCGAGGTATCAGATATATTTTATGTCACTTACCAATAATCAATATCAAAATGTTAAAGATTCTCTTGCACGTATAGAAGCTGAAAGGCTGGCTCTTGATAATCGTACAGTCGATTTTGTGCAGCCGGGTCAGCAACAGCCGGAGTCAGACCACTTTATGAAAAATACTTCTTCTTCTACCGGTAATCATCAGGATGAATTCTGGCGTGAAGCAAGAAATGGAGGTGAATTTAGTTATCAGATGAGCACTAAGTCAATGGAAGATTTGACATTAATGATAAGATACTGGGCAAATGAAAATGGTAACAGAACATTTGATATTACAGTTGACGATGTTGTTTTGACCAATGTTACAGCCTTGAAAGGTAGCAACGAATTCAGGAATGTAGAATACAAAATTCCTGCATCATTGCTTAAAGGGAAGTCTTCTGTAAGGATAGGTTTTAAAGCTCCTCAGAGAGGAAGCACAGCAAGAATATTTTATCTTAGATTATTAAAACCATGAAACCACAAATCAAGTTCTACTTTTTCCTTTTCTCGTGCATGTTTCTGACAGCATTAATTAATGCTCAGAATCCTATAATCAGAGATCAGTTTAGTGCAGACCCGACTGCCAGAGTATTTAATGGAAGAGTATATGTGTACCCTTCACATGACATTATTGCAAAACCGGGTCAGGGAAGGCCAAATTGGTTTTGCATGGCCGATTATCATGTATTTTCATCAGATAATCTTACAGACTGGAAAGACCATGGAGTAATAGTCAGTCAGAATAAAGTTGCATGGGTTGACTCAACTTCATACAGTATGTGGGCACCTGATTGTATTGAGAGAAATGGTAAGTATTATTTTTACTTCCCGTCAAATGCAAACTCAACAGTAGAGGGCAGAGGTTTCAGAATTGGTGTAGCTATAGCTAACAAGCCTGAAGGTCCGTTCGTACCACAAACAAAGCCAATAGAAGGCGTAAGGGGCATAGACCCGAATGTATTTATTGATGATGATGGTCAGGCATATCTTTACTGGTCTCAGGGGAATATTTACGGTGCTAAATTAAAAGATAATATGCTTGAACTTGCATCTGAAGTCTTTACTCTGAAAGAATTTCCTGCTGCAGGACTTAAGGAAGGCCCGTTTTTGTTTAAAAGAAACGGAAAGTATTATATGACTTATCCACATGTTCAGAATAAAATTGAAAGGCTTGAATATGCAATAGGAGATAGCCCTCTTGGCCCGTTTAAATTTACAGGTGTAATTATGGATGAATCTCCTATGAATTGCTGGACAAATCATCATTCGTTTATAGAGTTTAAAGATCAATGGTATTTATTTTATCATCAGAATGCCTATTCACCTAAATTTGATAAAAATCGCTCTGTTTGCATTGATAGTATGTTTTTTAATAATGACGGAACCATACGTAAGGTAATTCCTAGTCACAGAGGGGTTGGTGTGACAATGGCAAATGCCAAAATTGAGATTGACAGATACAGCAGGATTTCTGAAAATGGCATTAACATAGCATTTATTGATACACTAAACACATTCAAAGGCTGGAAGGCCGGTTTTGAAAAGAAAGGTGCCTGGTTAGGGTATCATGCCGTGAATTTCGGGAAGAAGAAATTTAAGAATGTCAGCCTTATGGCAAGATCTGACAAAGGATCGACAATAAAAATTAAACTCAGCGGACCTGAAGGTTTAGAGATATCAGAGGTGAAGATTCCAGCAGGCAATGTCTGGGTAGAAACAGAGGCTATAGTTAAAAACAAAAATAAAGGCGTTAAAAATTTATATTTTGTTCTTGATGGAGATAATACTGCTGAAATTGATTTTGTAAAGTTTAATTAAAATGAGAAAATACATATTTTTTTCGCTATTATTTTTTGTATTTGTTTTAAATGCGAATGCAGATAAAGGAGGAAGTTTAAAATTGTGGTACGATAAGCCTGCAAAAGTATGGAACGAAGCTTTGCCAATAGGTAATGGCCGACTAGCTGCAATGGTTTTTGGTGACCCCAAAAATGAGAAACTTCAATTAAACGAAGCCACAATCTGGTCAGGAGGCCCTTCAAGAAATGATAATCCTGATGGTTTGGCAGGGCTTGCAGATATAAGAAAAGCTATTTTTGAAGGTGATTACAAAAAAGCAGATGATTTGTCTAATAAACACCTGACCGCAAGGCAACTGCATGGCTCTAAATTTCAGATGGCAGGAAATTTAAACCTGACATTTGAAGGGCATGATAGCTATACAGACTATTACAGAGAACTTGACTTGCAAAATGCGGTTTTCACGACAACATATAAAGTCAATGGTGTTAACTACAAAAGAGAAGTTTTTGCATCTCAACCTGATCAGGTAATTGCAGTAAAACTAAGCGCAGATAAAAAGGGCATGCTTACATTTACTGCCGGATTTGATAGTCCTTTAAAACAATCTCTCGGTAATCCTTCTGAAAATGTTATAGAAATGACCGGACTTTCAGGTAATCACGAAGGTGTAACCGGACAAGTAAAATTTAATACCCGTGCAAAGGTTTTAAATGTTGGTGGTCGTCTTTCTGCTTCAGAAGCCGGCATTAAGGTAGAAAATGCCGATGAAGTAGTTATTTATATATCTATTGCTACAAACTTTGTTGATTATAAGACTCTTACTGCTAATGAGTCTCTGAAATGTGCCGATTTTCTTAAGCAGGTAGAGGGTAAATCTTATAGCAAAATTAAAGAGCAACATATCAGTTCATTCAGAAAGTATTTTGACAGAATGAGTCTTGATTTGGGTACAAGTGAAGCCGCGAAATTACCAACAGATATCAGAATAAGAGATTTTAAAAATTCATCAGATCCTGAGCTGGTCAGCATGTATTTCCAGTTTGGACGTTACCTGTTAATCTCCTGTTCTCAACCGGGCGGTCAGCCGGCAAATCTTCAGGGTTTATGGAATGGTAGTCCAAATCCTATGTGGGACAGTAAATATACTATCAATATAAATACTGAAATGAACTACTGGCCTGCAGAAAAGTGTAATATGTCAGAAATGCATTATCCTTTAATTGAGATGATAAAAGAACTGTCTGAAACGGGTAAACCAACAGCTCGTGTCATGTATGGTTCTGATGGTTGGGTAGCACATCATAATACAGATATATGGAGAATTACAGGTGTGGTCGATTTTGCCAACGCCGGTCAATGGCCTATGGGTAGCGCCTGGCTTTCTCAACATTTGTGGGAAAAGTATCTTTACACAGGTGACAAGAATTATCTTAAATCTGTTTATCATGTATTAAAGTCAGCATGTGAGTTTTATCAGGATTTTCTTGTTGAAGAGCCCAAAAACAAGTGGCTGGTAGTTAGTCCTTCTGTTTCTCCTGAAAACACGCCTTCAGGTCATAAGAGTGCTCTTAGTGCAGGGACCACAATGGATAATCAATTACTTTTTGACTTGTTTTCCAAAACAATTGAGGCTGCACAAATACTTAAAACAGATGCAAAATTAGTGTCTGAATTTGAGGCAATTTTAGACAGACTTCCACCAATGCAAATAGGTAAACACGGTCAGTTACAAGAATGGATTGAAGACTGGGACAACCCTAACGACAAACATCGTCACGTATCACATTTGTACGGCTTATATCCGGGTAACCAAATCAGTCCGGTTACTTCTCCTGAATTGTTTGACGCTGCCAGAACCAGTCTGGTTCAGAGGGGCGATGTTTCAACAGGATGGTCAATGGGTTGGAAAGTTAATCTATGGGCAAGATTACTTGATGGTAACCATGCAAGAAAGTTGATTTCAGATCAGTTAACTTTAGTTGATCCAGTAAGATCAGGTTATAACGGTGGTACTTATCCAAATTTCTTTGATGCTCACCCACCTTTTCAGATTGATGGTAATTTTGGTTGCACAGCCGGTATTGCAGAGATGCTTTTACAACACCATGATGGAGATATTTATTTCCTTCCGGCTTTGCCTGACGACTGGAAGGACGGTGAAGTAAAAGGACTTAAAACTTACGGTGGTTTTGAAATCGATTTCAGCTGGAAAAACGGTAAAGTAAATAAAGTGAAAATCACTTCAACATTGGGTGGCAACTGCAGACTCAGACTACCAAATACACTGGCAAATGTAAAAGGTCTGAAAGTCGCAAAAGGAGTAAATCCTAATCCTTTCTTTGCGAAACCGCAAATCAAAAAACCTTTAATTTCTTCTCAGGCAGCCCTAAACCCTGTAAAGTTGAAGGAAACGAAATTGTACGATTTGTCAACAAAAGCCGGTAAAACATACATTTTACAAGCTGCAGAATAAAAATATTAATAATCGGAGGTGTCTCAGAAGTTTG
>CAZFUO010000068.1:0-10753 GCA_964522065.1 uncultured Bacteroidales bacterium
CATCAGTAAGCAGGAAAACATTACTTCTCCCGGATAACACCCGAATTATCAGGTAGCCACTTTTAGTTTTCCAGCATTTCATACTGACATAGAACATTACTTTAAAGCTCAACAAAAATATAGAGCACAATTTTAATGGTTTCTGTCAAAGACAGTGTTCAACTTCGTTTTTTCTTATGCCGGAGATTCGCTTTAAAGAGTCTGTATTAATTACTAATTCTTCCTCCAAATCATAATCATCTTGAAGTCCCAGCCAGAATTTTGCAGAATTTCCAAAATAATGGCTAAGTCTCAATGCTGTATCTGCAGTTATCCTTCTTTTACCTTTAATTATTTGAGACACCCTCGTTTGTGGTATGTCTATATCTTTCGAGAGCCTGTATGCAGTAATATTAAGCGGAATAAGAAATTCTTCCAATAATATTTCTCCGGGATGAATATTTACCAATCTTTCCATCTTTAATCTGGTTTAATGATAATCAATTATCTCAACTTCTAACGCATGGTTGTTTTTCCACATAAATATTATTCGCCATTGATCATTAACTCTGATACTATAGAACTCTTTATAATTGCCTGACAATTTTTCAAGTTGGTTTGAAGGAGGAACTCTTAAATCACCAATATTCTGAGAGTTATTCAACATTCTCAATTTACGCCTTCCAACATGCTGAATTTCAATGGGAATCCTTTTGACTCTATAACCATTCCATATTTTTTCAGTGTCTTTTGATCCAAACGATATAATCATAATGCCAAGCCGCGTTACTAACGTCAAAGATAAGTATTAAATTTCAATCCTAACACTATTACGATTACTTTTCATCAATCAACTCCTTTTTCCACAACATGCACAAAATGCAAGTTTGAGTGTTTCCAGAGCTGAACCAAATTAGCCCAGTCCTCGGACTGATAGTTTTGTATCGCAATCCATCGGTCATTGTTGCCGTTATTTGCATAATCAGGGAAAATCAGCGGGCTGGTCTGATACTGCAAAGAATAATCCTGTGAGTGTTGTTTGAAGCCGAATCCACCACCAACTCAGATATCAATCTGACTATCTGCTGGTTATTTAAATTAAATGAATCCATAAAATTAGTTCTATTTAACTGACGGTACGCGAATCCATTTTTCGTTATACCATTGGTTATTCACACTGTATTTTGACAGCATAACATCACCATGTTCCACAATTTTATATACCTGATTACACTTAACATTATCAGCACCGGGATTATTACCATTTTTTATAATAAATTCAGTAAATGTGCTATCTGATGTCATAACTACTTTACCCCAAACAGTAACCTGAGTAATTTTAGGACTAACAATAAACGTATAATACGACCCGTCAGCATTTATCACCTTATAATTATCAGTAGGAATAATCAACGTCGAACCATTTGGAACCCATGTACCCGAAAATCGCCAGAAGCCAACAAGCGACTTGGATACTGCAATGTGATTTTGCTGAGCAAACAAACCTGAAAGAATCATCACAAAACTCAAAGTCAGAAGAATCTTTTTCATTATATCTAAATTTAAAATTTTAAAACCTGGTTGTTACATCGGCACAGCTTTAAACCACATTAATGGCACTGCAATAATAAACATCAGCGCATATAGACCTAAAACGACAATAGTTAATATCCCTGTAAATTTTGCCAGCTTTTTGATATTGAGGAAACCGCTGGTCATTTCAACTTCATCATTACTCAAAACGCCATTCTTCATCGCTACAGAAAAACGATATAAGTACAACAACGGGAAAATATATACAACCGCAAATATAACATAGACTAAGCCAAATAACACACTTGCAGAATATACATTATGACGTTGCATAAACGGCATTCCCAACATTGCAAAAAGTCCAAACAATGCTAGAATACCCAGCCCTACAAAACCAACTATTGCAATAAACTTACACCACTTTGCTGTAACCAACAGATACCCTTTTACCTCTTCGGTAATCACAATTTGTTTTTCGTCATTCTGTGTGTTTTCCATGACATTGGTTATTATATTATTATTGAAGACAAAATTAATAATAAAATTAAAGAAAAATCTATTTATTATCTTTAATTAGCAGCATTCAAACTTTCACTTTATAACTCCGCCCATTGATACGGACAATATACAACCCCTTATTACTTACTCTAAACTCATATTTATCAGATAATTGCGCAATCAACTTTCCATTTACGGTGTAAACATAAGCAATACAACCAATAGGCATATTATTAATTTTAATAGTATTGTTAGCTGATATAACTTCCGGATATTCCTCATTTAGAATTTCAGAAACCGCAACAGGGCTATATTCAACTATATTTTTAAACCTGCTCCAAATAAAAGCTAACCGGAATCTTGTAATAGTCCCTTTTGGAACATATAAAACACATGAATCAAGATTAACCTTATTGAAAACAATTTCATTTTCAATATTAGCAGGCTCAGGATTACTAACATAAATCTCTTTTAACGATTCACAATACGAAAAAGAAGAACCACCGATAAAACTAACTTTCTTACCAACTACAACTTTTTGCAAACTTGTGCAATTAAAAAAGAGTCCCGATTTTATACTTAGTAATTCATCACTGACAACAACACTCTCTAATGCCTTACAATTTGAAAAAACCGAATTTTCAAATTCAAAAACATAGGGCATATTGATTTCTTTTAATCCAATACAACTGGCAAACGCAGAGAAACCGACTCTGACCACACAATTCAAGTCAATATTTGTAAGATTTTCACAAAAAGAAAAAGAATAATCACCAATACTCTCGACATTGTCACTTAAAGCTATTGATCTGATTAAAGTATGGCTAAATGCATTTCTACCAATATTATTTACAAAATCAGGCACAATAAATACATCACCTTTATTGTTTGGGTATAACACTAAAGTTGACATATCCTTACTGTATAGCACACCATCATAAGATGTAAAAAATACATTTAAACTATCCACACGAATATTCCCGAGATTTATACAAGAATTAAATGCCCGTGCATCCATATCTTTTAGCTCCTTAGGTAAAAGAACACTTTTAAGGCTTAAACAGCCAACGAATGCATAAGACTCTATTGTGGAAACACTTTCAGGTATATCAATTTCAGAAAGGGCTATACACTTTTCAAAAGCATAACTCTCAATTTTTGTAAGACTCTTAGGTAATACTACAGAAAAAAGACTTTGACAACCTCTAAAAGTCGACTGACCAATAGTTGTAATCCCTTCAGGTATAATAATATTTTCAAGCTTATAACAATACGCGAATGTTGAATAACCAGTTGTTTCTAAACTTGAAGGCAATACAACCTTCTCAAGACTAGTACAAGCAGAGAAAACAGAGCTACCCAAACTCATTAAACTTCCAGGTAAAGAAATGACGCTCAAACTCACACAATCAGCAAATGCTATTGTACCAATATGTGTCAAATTGTAATTAAAAAAAACAGATTTGAGATTTTTGCAATGATTAAAAGCAAGATCATCAATAGTAATAAGATTCTTTGGTAAATCCAGTTCAATTAATGATTTACAATAAGAAAACGCCCCATTTGGAATTTCAGTTAGCTTATCTGAAAACTTAACATATTTCAAACTTTCACATCCATAAAATGATTGCACACCAATTGTAGTTAGACTGCCGGGCATAACAAGCGATTTTAAAAGCATATTGTTTTTAAAAGCCTCATTTCCGACATATTTAACCATTGGTGGAATATTGTAAACAGAATCAGGTTTCATTAAAGGATATAAAATCAAAGAATTAAATTGCTTATCAAAAAGAACACCATCTTTTGATGCAAGAAATTCATTATCAACATCGACATTAATCTCAGAAAAATTTTCACATTTAACAAAAGAGTTTGTGCCAACACTTTTCAACCCTCTGGAAATATATACAGATTTAAGCGAATTGCATTCTGCAAAGGTATAACTGCCAATAAACAAAGCACTTTCAGGTAAATAAACTTTTGTCAGCTTATTACATCTGTAAAACATATAATTACCAATCTTGTTATCAAGAGTAGGGTAATACGAATAATAATATGATCCTCCTTCTCTGATATTTGCCTTTGTAAGATCTAGAAAGGAAAGATTACCACCGGTTAGATTCCCGTTCTTATCCGACCCGGCCATTTCCCTTATATATAAAATATCCGAACCATTTATTTTTCCCTCAATAGTTAAACTCACAACAGAATCCTTCAATGCTACATCAATCATCTTACTCAAAGTACCGGCTGTATCAACCCTGATAGTAAGCACACGCCCCTGAGCCACTACACCTTCAATAGAGAGGAAACAGAATACAAATACAAATACAAGATATAACAGACCAGTCTTATTCATTTTCATTGTCATCATGGTAGAAATTTAAAAAACAACTATATAAATCAATACGCAATAGTCAAAATTAAACAAGTATCAATTCACATTATTAACCCACCAATATATACCTCTAAAATTATAGTAAGAGTCATCATAAAAAGAGGGATCATCATCGCTGTTTTTTATTACTCTTAAATATATAAAGGCCTCTCTATTAGGCAATATATGCTGATAATCATAATACACATTTCTAAATTGACTATGACCATGAATTACAGCTGAAACTACAAGATTATAATTATAATCAAGTTCATAAATAAGTACTTTGTCAGCACCCTCTACCATATTCACATCAATATCAAGACGAAAATTAACACAATCTCCACCAATAAAATAGGTTTTATCAATATATCCATTAAACTCACCCCATGGAAGTGGTGCACCTTCGGTAGTATAACAACCACCATATCTAATACAAGAGTAATTAATATTTACAGGATATCCATATTCCATGATCAACGCATTGCTTTCACTCGCACTTATAGGCATAATTTCATCATATCCTGAATAATACGCATTTGATGAAATATTATAACAAAACAAGAACAAGATTACAAATAAAAAATTTCTAAACAGTGTTTTCATCTTTTTAAATTTAATTTTTTAATTAACAAAATAGACTGACTATTGCATATTGAATTTTAAATATCAAATATAGTATACAATATTTAATGTAAAATACTATTTTGTAACCTAACCTATCAAGTATGAAACATTGTTAACTTTAACTGAAAAAAATGGTTCTTTTGAAATTTAGTTAAAATAATAGCGGTTCATCCGGAAAGTCCGTACTTATTAAAAATTTATAATGTCAAAAAAGAGAAAAATGATATAAACAGAAAGCTGGTAATTCATAATTTTGAGTTGACCAAAACTTCCAAAAATGAATACCAGCTTAATGTTCCATACCCTAGTGGTACAGGGTCTTGTAGTGACGAAGACCGAATACAAAAATAATAAAGTAAATGTATATGTTCATACCAATTCTAATAATTTGCTTTGTCCTTGTTGCGAGAGTTGTGATATTATACGTCGTGGAACTGTAATGCGTAATATAAGGAGTGTTCCAATTGGGATGAAGGAGGTTATACTTAAAGTGACCATACAGAGGGTGTTTTGCAAGAAGTGCAATACATTGAGACAGGAGCGTCTTTCTTTTGTAAGAGATCGCTGCCAATACACAAAAGTATTTGAGCATTATGTCATTGATCTTTGCCGTATTGCAACTCTTGAGGATGTCAGCAATCATCTTCATGTAAGTTGGGATACTGTAAAAGATATACAGAAACGATACTTGGATAAACATTACAGCAAGCCTGATATTACAGGAGTTAGACGCATAGGCATTGACGAGTTTTCTGTACGCAAGGGGCATAAGTATATGACTATCGTAGCATGTCTTGACACAGGAAGGATCCTTTGGATTGGAGATGGAAAGGGTATGGATTCTCTGGACGGATTCTGGAAAAGATACAAGAATGATTTGCACAGGATCGAAGCTGTATCTACAGATATGTCTCCTGCATTCGTTGCTGCTGTCAGTGAAAATCTGCCTGGTGCATTGCATGTGATTGATCATTTTCATGTAGTCAAATTGCTGAATACGGCATTGGATGAGATACGCAGAGATTTGTTCAGATTGGAAAAAGATCTTAACAAACGATCTGTAATGAAAGGAGTTAAATGGTTGTTGCTTAAGAATCCTGAAAATCTAGACCAGGAAAGAAACGAGAACAAGCGATTGGAGGCGGCTCTTAAACTTAACAAACCACTGGCTGAAGCATATATTTTAAAAGAAGAACTCCGAATGTTGTGGATACAAAATGATAAAAGGGAAGCACAGAAGTATCTGGTCAGCTGGGTTAGAAGAGCAGAGGCAACTAAACTACCTAAGCTGGCAAAATTTGCAAATACTTTATTGGCTTTTAGAAATATCATACTTAACTATTACGACCATCCAATTTCAACGGGCAAACTGGAAGGAATAAACAATAAAATTAAAACAATGAAACGACAAGCATATGGATATCGGGATATGGAATTCTTTAAACTTAAAATCTATGCTCTACATGATAAAAAGTACGCTTTAGTCGGATGAACCATAATGCTTTACGACAAGTATACTTTCCTTTATAAAAGCTCTTTACATACTCCACAATATAAGACTAGTTTAATGAATTTAAAGTTAATTATGAGTACACTCCAAAAAGTCGAAAGTTATTTTAGATTTCTCAAGTAAATTTCAAGCCTCTTCAGAAGTGAAGTTCTCATAAGTATTAATTCCATTGAGTCTGCATCAGCAATCAAGGATTTGTTTTATTTAAGATTGACCAACACAAAAGCGATTACAATATCTTAAATTATAAAATCCCCTCTCTTAGTTTATAAAATTTAACACGGGTGTAGAAAATCAAAAACGCTAAAAAAACTGTAAGACAACTATGATTTTGTGTTAGCATTAAAACGGGCTCGTGTTAGCATTAAAACGAGTCCGTGTTAGCATTAACTGAAAACGCCTCTAAAACATACTCAAATACCCTTTAACTATGGAATTCCAAATCGCAGGCTTGCATAACCGTACGCCCCCGATTTTACGGATAAGCCCTACGCATAACCGTACGCCCCCGATGTTACTGATAGCTCTGGTATATAGGGGTAGTTGCGTCTGAGAAAAGCCGAAAAGAAAAACGAAGAGTTAATGCGTAAAAAAAATTCACCCCGACGACTGAAAGGAGGAGAGCGAACCAAAGGTGAGCGAGGTTTTGAATTTTTAGCATTAATAATTCGTTTTTCAGGCTTTTCGATGGCAACTCCCCCTATATACAAGAGCTGCCCGGAACAATCAGTGGTGAAACTCAACACTTATATACCAGAGCTGCCCGGAACAATCGATGACCACTGGAATCTGATGCAAAAAATTATGCTCTAAAACACCGCAAAATACTTTAACACAAAACCACCATAATTAACTTTTTTTTATTTCTTTTGCACCCGATTAGCCTGATGAAGGCTCCAGATTATTAACACATTAAAAAAGCATGACAGTTTTATGAAAAAAATCTTGACAAGCCTATTTTTGATTGCCGCAATCGGTTCACAGGCACAGACAAACCTGCAGGTACACTATGACTTCGGAAAAGACAGAAAACACGTAACCACCACACTGGAAATGTTCAAACCAGACAAATGGGGTAACACATTCTTCTTTGTTGACTACGACTTCAACAGCGGATCAGAAAAACACCCAAGCCTTTCTTACATGGAAATTGCACGTTGCATCAACACCTGGGGAGGCCCAATCAGCGCCCATGTAGAATACAACGGCGGACTGGGAACATTTGGTACAGGAACAGGTCTGGGCGGTTTCTACATCAACAATTCATGGCTAGGTGGAGTAGATTACTTCATTCACAGTGCAGACTTTTCAAAAACCCTCAATCTGAAATTGCTCTATAAAGAAATTGTTGGCAAACAACACTCAGCGCAATTTACAACAGTTTGGGGCATTCATATGCTTGATAAAAAACTAAGCTTTACCGGATTTGCTGATATCTGGTTAGAAGACAATACTTTCGGTACCGAGACCACAAAATCCGTGTTCATCTCCGAACCACAACTTTGGTACAACGTAACCGAAAACTTTTCAGCTGGTACAGAAGTAGAATTAGCTGCAAACTTCGGAGGTTACAAAGGACTTACAGTAAACCCAACTCTTGCCGTAAAGTGGAACTTCTAAAAAACAGGAATCATGTTTGAAAAATTTTATCAATTAAAAGCTAACGGAACCACTGTCAAAACAGAAGTATTGGCAGGTATAACAACGTTCCTGACTATGGCATACATCCTGGCAGTAAACCCGAACATCCTTTCGGCTGCTGGTATGGATCAAAGCGCGCTATTTACAGCAACAGCAGTTGCTTCTATCGTAGGAACTCTTGCTATGGCTTTACTGGCCAAGCTACCTTTTGCTCAAGCTCCCGGCATGGGGATGAATGCATTCTTTGCATTTACAGTTGTACTGGGCATGGGTTATTCATGGCAATTCGCATTGACAGCTGTACTTATAGAGGGTGTTATTTTCTTTATAATGAACATTCTGAATATTCGTGAAGCTATTGTAAATGCTATTCCGACTTCACTTAAACATGCTATCAGCGCCGGTATCGGTTTGTTTATAGCATTTATCGGAATGCAAAACGCAGGTATCGTTGTAAATAACGATGCCACTCTCGTTCAAATTGGTGAAATCACATCAGGAGGAGCATTACTTGCTTTAATCGGATTGGTAATCACATCTGTTTTGCTAATCAGAAAAGTTAAAGGTGCACTTCTAATCGGTATTCTTGCAACAGCAGTTGTAGGTATCCCTATGGGCATTACCAATTTCACAGGTATTGTTGATGTACCACCATCCCCTGCTCCATTGTTCTTTAAATTTGATTTCTCTCAGATTTTCACATTCGATATGTTAATTGTCACTTTCACATTCCTTTTTGTGGACGTGTTTGATACAGTTGGAACTTTGATAGGTGTTTGTTCCAAGGCAAATATGCTCGATAAAAAGGGACAAATTCCAAATGTGAAGAAAGCATTTTATGCTGATGCTATCGGTACAACTTCAGGAGCTATCTTCGGAACCAGTGCTGTTACAACTTATGTTGAAAGTGCAGCAGGAGTTTCTGAAGGTGGACGTACAGGATTGACCGCTCTTGTTACAGCAGGTTGCTTTGCACTGGCTTTATTTTTTGCGCCTTTATTCCTTTCAATACCTGGTGCAGCTACTGCACCTATCCTGATACTTGTAGGATTAATGATGCTTTCTCCAATAAAGGATATTGATCTTGATAACTATTCTGAATCTGTACCGGCATTTATTTGCATAATTGCAATGCCTTTGATGTATAGTATAGCTGAAGGTATCGCTTTAGGACTGGTTAGTTATGTTCTTTTAAATGCAATCAGCGGTAAATTGAAAAAGGTTTCGATTGCCATGTACATATTGGCAGTATTATTTATTTTGAATTATATTTTTATTCAGTAACAAGACTATCAATAACATATGAGAGCCGTTCACAATTTGAGTGAGCGGCTCTTTTTTTGTACCTATGAAAATCGCAAAAAATATCTATCTTTACATATTGGTTAAGATGCGTGACATGAGAAGTCTTACTATGCAGCTGTTGTTGCACTAAAGGTGCTGAGATACAGTTGATAACCGCAATTAGCGGTTCCTCCCGATAGAAAAAAAACATATATAATGACAAACAAATGGCAATTAGTAACCTTAACATCAGAAGAAGAAATACAGAAGGAGGACCTGGCAGAACAGCTGGGTATAAGTCCTGTATTGGCTCAACTACTGATAAAGAGAGGTATAACAAACACTAAAGATGCGAAGAAATTTTTCCGACCCCAGTTAACCGACCTGCACGATCCATTTCTGATGAATGATATGGATAAAGCGGTAGAAAGATTAAACAAGGCTCTTGGCAAAAAAGAGAAAATACTGGTTTACGGAGATTACGATGTAGATGGAACCACGGCTGTTGCGCTGGTTTACAAGTTTTTACATCATTACACAAACAATATCGGGTATTATATTCCCGACAGATACAGCGAAGGTTACGGTATTTCATATACCGGAATGGATTTTGCAGCAGCAAATGGCTATACACTTATAATAGCTTTAGACTGTGGCATTAAAGCAGTAGAAAAGATAAAATACGCAAAAGAAAAGGGAGTTGATTTTATTATCTGCGACCATCACATGCCTGACGATGTTTTACCTGATGCAGTTGCTGTGCTGGATGCCAAGAGAATTGACTCGACATATCCTTACGATCAGTTGTCTGGTTGTGGAGTTGGCTTTAAGTTTATGCAGGCATTCGCAATAAGCAATAATATTGATTTTTCCACTTTAATACCACTACTCGATCTTGTAGCTGTAAGTATTGCCTCAGACATAGTTCCGATAAGTGGGGAAAACCGCATATTGGCTTTTCATGGTTTGAAGCAAATAAATTCAAATCCGAGTGTAGGCCTAAAGGGCATTATAGATATTTGTGGTCTTGCTGAGAAAGAAATCACTATTAGTGATATAGTATTTAAGATAGGTCCGCGCATTAATGCTTCTGGCAGAATACAAACTGGAAACGAATCTGTAGAACTGTTGATTACTAAAGATTTTGATGTAGCTAAAAGAAAAAGCGACGATATAAATCAGTATAATCAGACAAGAAAAGATCTTGATAAAAACATGACAGAAGAGGCAAATAATGCTATCAAGGCATTATCTGATCTGGTTGATAAAAAGGGCATTGTAATATATAACGAAGAATGGCA
>CAZFUO010000069.1:0-10280 GCA_964522065.1 uncultured Bacteroidales bacterium
CAAAATAGCCAGTGTGGAAGTCTCTCCTATCGAACCCGGTATAAGTCCAAGAAACATATCCCACCAGTTAATAGGATCACCAATAATATTTGAAAAATGTATTTTATCGCCAACCTCAGAAGCAGCTATACCCATAGGAGTTGCTCCTGAAAAACCGTCAACGGTAGCAACTTGACTTCCAAATCCAAAATAATCTTTAGTAGTTACCCAGACACTGGTTCCTGACATTTTAGAAGGATAGGCAAAAAACAGGAAAGCTCTTGTTACCAGAGCAACATTAAAAATGTTATAGCCTGTTCCACCAAAAATTTCCTTAGCAAAAATTACAGCAAAAGCAGTTGCAACAGCAACCATCCAGAGTGGTGTCTCTATAGGCATAATTAAAGGAATTAAAATACCCGAAACCAGAAAACCCTCCTGTATTTCCTCTCCTTTTACCTGAGCGATTATAAACTCAATACCCAATCCCACTACGTATGATACAACAATATAAGGTAAAACAGCAAGTGCTCCCCAACCGAAAATAGTCAGGAAACTTGTGGTTTCTAACTGACCGGTAGCGAGAAAGTGCTGGTAGCCTGTATTGTACATACCAAAAAGCATAGCTGGTATCAATGCGAGAATCACCCAAAACATAGTACGTTTTGTGTCAATACTGTCATGTATATGAACTCCCGATTTTGATGTATGATTCGGAACAAAAAGAAATGTTTCGAAACCATCAAAAACCGAATGGAGTGAAGACAGCTTACCACCTTCTGAGAAGGTTGGTTTTATTTTATCTAATAATTGTCTTAAAGCTTTCAATGCGATATAATTTTACAGATTAATCACCATTTTCATTTTTCAATACATCCAGGGCCTGACGAACTATTTTCTGAACCTCAATTTTTGAAGTACAAACATATTCGCATAGAGCAAAGTCTTCAGGTGCTACCTCGTAAATACCCAGATTTTCCTGAGCCTCAAGGTCGCCTGTAATACAAGCTCTTACAAGTTGCTCGGGTAAAATATCCATTGGGAATACCTTATCGTATTCTCCTGACATAATCAACGCTCTTTCACCACCTAATACTCTGGTATCGGGCTCATATTTCTTATCGGGGAAAACGCATTTCATCAACCATGAAAAATACGTCTTACTCATACTCTGAATACCAAAACGTGGCATTATCCAGCCAAAGAATTCATGTGTATCTGTACCTTCGTGCAAAACAGTAATCTGATTGGCATAAAAATCAAGATATCCGTCGGGATTTACTTTCTTTCCTGTCAGCGGATTTCCGTTGATATATCTTAATGGTATTTCGTTATAAACATTTCCTGTTACAAGAGCCTTAACCGGTATTCCTGGTTTGCATCTTATATATTGTGGCTTTCTTACTTCAGGTCCGGTTACAGCTACAAGTTTTGAAAAGTCTGCTATACCTTTATTGAAAAACCTCCCTATTAAAAGCAAATCAAGAGCATTTATAGTAAATACTGCCTCCCCTTTGTTAACAGGATCAATATGATTTATCTGAACACCAACGTTACCTGCAGGATGCGGTCCGTCAAAATATCTTACCTGAACATTTGCAGCATTTTTAATCTCCGCGGTTTTGCAGGCAGAAGAAAGAGATAAATAAACAGGACCGTCTGTAAGACGAGTCAAGGCATTAAGACCTGTCTGCAAATCTGCAATTTGACCCTTTAAAACAAAGTCAAAATCGGGAGCAAGCGGAGCTGAGTCAAAACCAGTAACAAATACTGACTTTGGTTTGATTTCCGGATTTGCCATCAAATCGTATGGACGTTGTTTAATGTAGGGCCACAATCCCGATTCACAAAGCAGGGATTTTACCTGATCTCTGTCGAGAGTTAAAGGGTTTGCTGTCTTAAAGTCCAGATATTCTGTTTTTGTATCAGGCTTTATCAGGATGTTCAGCAATTTACGCTTTTCACCTCTTACAACTTCATGTATCACACCACTAACGGGTGATACAAACTTGATTTCCGGCTTGTTCTTATCGGCAATTAATGGTGTACCGGCTTTTACGATATCCCCGGCTTTTACCAATACTTTAGGAACCAGTCCATGAAAGTCACCTGGAGTCAAAGACCAGAATTCAGCATCACCGGCAGAACAGACAATTTCCTCTGCTTTTCCCTTAAGGCTAATATCCAGACCTTTATTGATTTTAATCACTTTTGCCATAGAAAAATATTAAGTCGCGAAATTATAAAAAAAAATGCTTGCTACATCGCAATTAAAGAAATTTTTCCGTAATATTTTTAAAAGTCCTTAACATTTCAGAATAAAAATGTGTAAGTTTGTTTTTCAGATATTTGCAAATGTAAATAATCATTATGAGAAAAATAGCAATAACTGCAATATTTTGCACCATATTATCAGCAGCTTTAAGTGCTCAGACATACACCTTTGGCACTAACACGCAACAAATACGTACGCTTAAGGTTCATCAGGTCAACGACAAACTTTCAAACCCTGTAATTGTACTAAACAGCAATAACCAGATAAGAATATCATGGGACGAAATGTCTCACGATTTCAGACGGTTTTCTTACAGAATAATTCATTGCAATCAGGACTGGACAAAATCTGATATAAGTATGCTCGAATATATGGACGGTTTCGCCGAAAATGATGTAGAGCAATACGAAAAGTCTTATTCTACCTCAACTTTATATACACATTATTATATTGACCTGCCAAACAATAATGTCAGATTTAAATATTCGGGAAATTATGCTGTCGAATTTTTTGATAAAGATGGTGATGGCAAAACTCTTATGACAGCACTGTTTATGCTGGTTGACAACAAGGCATCGATTGCAGCATCTATTACAGCAAATACCGATATCGATTTTGAAAAGTATCATCAGCAGCTGTCTGTCGAGGTTAAGCCTGCAGGACTAGCGTTAAACCGTCCCGAGAATGAAATTAAAATAACTGTAAGCAAAAACAGGCTTAGAGAAGAGAGCCGTATGAATATAAAACCTAAATATGTCAGCCCTCAAAAGCTCACTTACGAGCACGACAAAGACCTTATTTTTGAAGCCGGGAACGAATACAGACGTTTTGAAATAACCAGTTTTAAGCATTCAGGAAGAAATGTAAACAAAGTGGTTTTCTTTAAGCCTTTTTATAATGCCGAGCTATTTCCGGACGAAGCTCGACTAAACACTTATGTTTACGATCAGGATCAAAACGGAAAATACCTGATAAACAATACCGATTACGATAATGTTGATGTTTGTTCAGACTATTTCCTGGTGCATTTCTCCTATCCAGTCAAACAACCCTGGATAGACGGCGGACTTTTTTTATCGGGCGAACTGGTTGAAAACAAGACAGACAACAACAGTAAACTCATTTACAACTTTGAGAGAGGCACATACGAAAAAACCCTGATGTTAAAACAGGGTTCTTACAACTATCGATATGTTTTCAAACCATCAGGTTCAAAAGATTATACATTAAGCAAAACCGAAGGCTCTTACTGGCAGACCGAAAACGAATATCAGGTTTATGTTTACTATCGTCCTTTTGGAGGCAGATATGATCAGCTTGTTGGTTTTAACGAGTTTAAAACTAAGTTCTGATTACCTTTTAATGAAGCTCAGTAAAGCAAAAAATATCAACACAATAGCACCGTAGCCAATAGAAAGATATTTCAGCCAGTCTTTGTCTATGTTTTTATCGAGTTGAACTATCTCGAAATCTTCGCTTTCTACGGTGTAAGATACAGACCAGTCCTGGTTAGCAAACTGCTGATTTGTAATGCCCTCATTTGATTTACCCACCGGGTTTATCTTATAATAATCGTTCTCAATATAGATGAAGTTTGCTATCTCCGCATATTTATTTGCCATAAATGCACCAGGTTGTTTTTTATCTTCAATAGTGAAATACTCAAAAACCTTTTTGTAAATGTCTTCATAAGAAGCCCTTTTATTTTTGGTTTTATACCCCTGATCCATCATTATTTTACCACCCATAAAATCATCTATATACCTGGCTGAGTGAGTAGTAAACGCAGATTTCTTAAATCCCATATTGCCCGATTTGTATGTATCGAGCGTATATTTATCGTCGTTAAGCCTTGTCAGCTTTAACACTGTGAAACCGCCGCTTTCACAATAAAACACATCGTAAAAACCCTCCTGATCTGGCCTGCCGTTTTCTGTTGTAGATTTAAGTTCTCCTGTACAAGGCTCGATTATACCGTCAAGCACAACAGTTTTTTCTCCTAATATTTTGGATATTTCTTCCTGTATTTCCAGATTTAGTTTTTCCTTTTTACTGTCTATTGCGTAGTAAACACCAAGAGTCACTGCGGCTATTGCCAGCAGCAGTAACGAAAAAAGTTGCAATGCTCTGGATGACCTCTTTTTTGAAGGCGGTAATTCAGTTGTTTCCATAATATTAGTATTAGGCGTTAAATAATATTAAATACTTTGCAAAAAGTCTCAAAGCCAAATAAAATAATAACAAAAGTATATACTTTCGCCATCAAATATACAATTAATCATGAAAAATGCAATTATCCCTTTTTTATTGATTCTGTTTGTTTCATGTCAGCAGGTAACTTTCGATAAACCTCAGCCTGAGGGTGTTAAAGAGCTTAGGGAGCTTCCCGAAAAACTGTGGGGTGAGTATATCAGCGATAAGGGACATTGTAAACTTTATATTGATGTTAACAGCATTCTTTGTACCTACGAGTATGAGGTTGCTTGTCATAAGGATAGCGCTATGAGACAAGAGTTTTGCAATCCTCCCATTAGATCTGAAGGTGATACCTTGGTTTATCTTGTTAATTATACTGACTCACTTTTCAGGGTTTCTGACAATAATGTTATGAAAAAGTATAAAGGCTACTATTTTATGAGTTTAAGAGAAACCACAAATTCGTGGGTGGTTAGCAAAATCAAACTTAAAAAAGGCAAGCTGACTATTTCCAATATTGCTACCAAGGAGGAAATCGATTTGCTCGAGAAAATTAACGAATCTCCTCTCGATAGTTCTTCAATGAACCTGAGCTTTACCAGAAAACAATTCAGGAGATTTATTGACGAAGAAGGGTTTAGTGATGAGGAGACGTTTACGAAGACGGGGAAATAGTGATTAGTTTTTAGTGGTTAGTTTTTTGTAAATGCCTAAAAAACGTTGACCGTTTTTGATTAATAATTGTGTTTATTTAGAATGTGAAATTTAATTATTTTAACAGTTGTTGTACTATCCATTTTAATCACTATCCGGTTTTACTTATATTTGTTTTGCCAAAGGAAACAGAAACAAGCTCTGCTGAGGAGCAACTTGCTAGGGATACTTTGGTCGGAGACGAGAAAATATTTGAAAGAGTTGTCATTTAACCGGCAGCTCTTTCAATTTTTTCTTAGATCCGTACATGCCTTAAAAAACCTGAAGTTAAACATACTATATTTTTTAAAGCGATTCAAATATACTCTTTTCAAATTGAATCGGCGTTTTTCTATTTAACATGATGTGTGGTTTTTCATAGTTGTAAAGATAGACACTTCGGTCAACTTCTTTGATTAACTCTTCAAAAGTATTTATATTGCGATATTTCAGATAATTATTCTTAATTATACCGTTTATACGTTCTGCTTTACCGTTCTCCCATGGATACTCACACATACTATTAATTATACCATTACTGGCAGTGTATTTTAGAAAATTTTTATCATAATACTGACCGCCTCCATCAGAATGAAAAATCAGATTTACAATGCTCATCTTTAATTTATTGCGAAACTTTACAGCCATTTGAAGCGCTGGTAATGTTGTATGCTCCGTTTTTAGACTCTTAGAGACATTATAACCTACAATTACTCGTGTAAAAGAATCTATTATAAAAGTCAGAAAATAAAACCTTCCTAAAAGATCATAATAGGTTATATCGCTTTGCCAAACTTGATTAGAACGAGTTATTTCCAGGTCTGTTAGTAAATTATCAAAACGAATCACACCGCTGCTATCGGTTGTACGGCGATAATTAGGCTTTATCTCAGTACTTAAACCTGCTGTTTTGCAGACCTGTTCAAACTTATCACGACCCAAACCTTCAGGTAAAATTTTAAAATACATATCGCGCAAACCCATGCTGGGATGATCTTTACGTATATTATAAACCATAAGCAGTATTTGTGCTTCCATATTCTGCTCTTTTAAATACCTTTCTGTTTGTTGATGAAAAGATTGTTTACTCACTCCTATACTTCGATATAAGTGATTAAGGCTATGAGTTAACTTTTCTCTGTGCTCCCAGAAGTAATAGATGGTGAGGTAAAAAACTTTTTTTTTATGTCAACACCATATGTTTCTTCAGCTAAATCAATCATCTTGTTTTGAAAGTCAATCATTATCTGTTTTTGACCAATGATTCGCTCAAGCTCAGATAAGCGCTTTTTTAATTCAATCAACTGACGAGTTTCACTCTCAGATTCAATAATAAGTCGTTCCTTTTTGTTTTTCATAATTCCGAATTTTTCTATCCAGCGATAGACTGCAACGTCAGATACTTCATATGCAGAACAAATATCAATAATTTTTGTTTGTCCCGTTTCTATCTCACGCACTTTTTGAAGCTTGAATGAATCACTAAAATGACGACGACGGCGTTCGGCCAATGACAGTTCTAATTGTTTTAATTTTGCCATGATTTTGTTGATTTTTGTCAAGAAGATTTCCTCCTTGAGCGGTCAACATATTTCAGGCATTGACAGCTGGGGCGAGAGGAAGAAGGAAATGCCAGGCGGCTGCGCCTTAACGCCGAACGCTGCGCTAAATGCCAACGCTTAATGCCGGGCACTCGCCGGGCTCACTAATTGCTAAGTACTACTTTCAAAATTGCCCACTACATCCCGAACCCCGACCACTAAAAACTTATCACTAAAAACTAAAAACTAAAAACTACTCACCTCCCTCGCTGCTTCTTTTCTCTGGAAGAATTCAGATTAAAATTGCTATTTTTGTAGATTATTTTGTTTTTAAACTAGTTACTATGCCATTAAATTTACCAGATAAGTTACCGGCAATTGATTTGCTAAAGAATGAGAATATTTTTGTCATGGATACAGGACGTGCATCATCGCAGGATATTCGTCCTTTGAAGATCGTTATTCTCAATCTTATGCCTTTAAAGATAACAACTGAAACTGATTTAATCAGATTGCTTTCTAATACACCTTTGCAACTGGAAATTGACTTTATGAAAATTAAAAGTCACACTTCAAAAAATACACCCGTTGAGCATATGAAGGCTTTCTATAAAAATTTTAATAGTATCAAAGATCAGAAGTATGATGGTATGATTATTACTGGTGCACCTGTTGAACAATTAGAATTTGAAGAAGTTACGTATTGGGATGAAATTAAGCAAATATTTGACTGGGCACAAACGCATGTAACTTCAACACTCTTTATATGTTGGGCTTCTCAGGCTGGGCTATATCATTATTATGGCATTCCAAAATATCCTTTGAGTGAAAAGATGTTCGGAGTATTTAAGCATACAGTTAGTGATAAAGGGAATTCGATTTTCAGAGGTTTTGATGATGAATTTTTTGTCCCTCAAAGCAGACATACAGAGATTCGCAGAGAAGATATATTAAAAGTGCCTGAACTAACTATACTTTCTGAATCTGATGATTCAGGTGTTTATATGGTGATGGCAAGAAATGGTAGAGAATTTTATATTACAGGCCATTCTGAATATTCTCCATATACTCTTGACGGTGAATATAAAAGAGATTTAAATAAGGGAATGGATATTAAGATTCCAAAGAATTATTATAAAAATGATGACCCTGATTTGGGACCTGTTGTTAATTGGAGAGCTCATGCAAATCTTTTGTTTACTAATTGGTTGAACTACTTCGTATATCAGGAAACTCCATTTGATATAAACCAGATTAAATAATTTTTATCTGTTTTGTATGAGTAAAATCAGGGAAATTGAATTGCTTTCTCCTGCAAAAGATGCTGAATGTGCATTTCAGGCTATTTTGCATGGGGCTGATGCTGTATATATAGGTGCTCCAAAGTTTGGAGCAAGGGCTTCTGCAGTTAATGATCTATCAGATATAAAATCTGTAGTACAATATGCTCATAAGTGGAAAGTAAAGGTCTATGTAGCATTGAATGTTATTATCTATGAGAATGAGTTGGATGAGGTTAGAAATCTGATATTTGAATTATGGAATATTGGAGTTGATGCATTGATAATACAGGATATGGGTATAACGATGATGGAGATACCACCAATTCCTTTACATGCAAGCACTCAGGTTGATAACAGAACTTTAGAAAAAGTTGAATTTCTGGAAAAATGTGGTTTTCAGCAAGTCGTTCTAGCAAGAGAGTTGTCTTTGAAAGATATTACAGAAATAGCAACAAAAACAAGAATTCCTTTAGAGTTTTTTGTACACGGTGCATTATGTGTTAGTTACAGTGGACAATGCTATTTAAGTCATGCTATGTGTTCCAGGAGTGCTAACAGGGGAGAATGTGCTCAGTATTGCCGCTTGCCATACAATTTAATTGATAATAATGGTCGTATACTTGAAAAACAAAAACACTTATTATCTCTTAAAGACTTAAATCTTTCGAATCATATTGAAAATTTGATTAATGCTGGTATAAGCTCATTTAAAATTGAAGGACGCCTAAAAGATGCTTCTTATGTAAAGAATGTAACAGCTTGGTACAGATCGAAAATTGATGATATTATAAAAACTCGTACTGATTTGAAGCGATCTTCTCTTGGTTTTTCAATAATAGGGTTTGATTCTGATGTAAGCAAATCTTTTAACAGAGGTTTTACAAGTTACTTTTTAGATAAAAGACAGGATAATCTTATAAATAAAGATACTCCTAAGTCTATGGGGGAGTTTATTGGCACTGTAGGGAAGGTCTTAAATGATAGATTAATTATTTTGACTGATAAAGAATTATCTAATGGTGATGGTTTAAGTTTTAAAAGGTCAGATAATACATTTGATGGTTTCAGAGTAAACAGAGTTGATCAAAACATAGTTTTTCCCGCTAGGATGCCGGATATTAAACCGGGGACTTTACTTTACAGAACTTTAGATCAATCGTTTGAAAGAGTTTTAGAAAAAGCTGAAACCTACAGGGTTATTCCTGTAAAAGTAGTTTGTAATGAAACACGGTTTGGTTTTTATGTTGAAATGTCTGTTATTGGTTCAAATTTGAGAGCAGGCATTTCGTTTGAAAGTGAGAAAGTTCTTGCTAAAAAAAATCAAAAAGAGAATGTCATTAAAGAATTATCCAAATTGGGTAATACTATTTATAGTACTTTTGAAAACTCGATTGATTGGTCAGAAGAGTGGTTTGTACCAATTTCAACATGGGCAGATATACGTAGAAAGCTGGTTGATAAATTAGACTTTGTTATTAGATTGTCAAACAGGTCTGAGATTCAGAAAAAAACTAAGACCGATTGTAAATATCCTCAAACCGAATTATCTTACCTTGGGAACGTTTCAAATAGCAAAGCTGTTGAGTTTTATAAAAGTCATGGGGTTGTGAATATTGATCCGGCATTTGAACTTTCTTCAGATAGTAAAGGTATTTTAATGCAAAACAAGTATTGTATATTATTTGAACTTGGTTATTGTCATAAGCAAGGTTTTGATAACTCTAAACTAAATAAGCCTCTTTTTTTGGAAAATAACGGAAGAAAGGTTAGATTACATTTTGACTGCCAAAAGTGCGAAATGAAGATACTTTCAGATTGAGATATTTTCTGAATAAATTTAATTAAAATAAAAAAGGCCAACCGATTAAGGATGGCCTTTCTTGTTATAGGGGTAAACTGATTATTTTTTCTTTGAATCAAGTTGTTCTTTAAGAGCTGCCAAAGCATCAATATCACCAAGTGTGGTTTTTTCCATTTTTGGCTGATTGTTTGATTCTTCTTCTTCTTTTTTAGCTGAAGCTTTTTTAGGTGAAGCTTTTTTAGTTGCACGAGCTTCTTCTTTAGCTTCATCTTCGTGGATACGGCTATGTGATAGAATAATTCTCTTAGCTTCCTTGTTAAATTCGATAACCTTGAAAGAGATTTTTTCATCTACCTGAGCTGTTGCACCATCTTCTTTAACAAGATGTTTAGGAGTTGCAAAACCTTCAACACCGTAAGGCAATGAGATTACAGCACCTTTATCCATTACGTCAATTATAGTACCTTCGTGTACGCTGTCAACTGTGAAGATTGTTTCGAAAACATCCCATG
>CAZFUO010000069.1:10290-10589 GCA_964522065.1 uncultured Bacteroidales bacterium
TTGTGACCAAGGCTCAAACGGCGGTTTTCCTTATCAATTTCAAGTACAACAACTTCGATTGTTGAACCTAGTTGTGTGAATTCACTTGGATGTTTGATTTTCTTTGTCCAGCTTAAGTCGCTGATGTGGATTAGTCCGTCTACACCTTCTTCGATTTCTACAAATACACCAAAGTTTGTGAAGTTACGTACTTTTGCTGTGTGTTTGCTTCCAACTGCATATTTGGTTTCGATAGTAGCCCAAGGATCATCCTTAAGTTGTTTGATACCAAGTGACATCTTACGTTCGTCACGGTCAAG
>CAZFUO010000070.1:0-10585 GCA_964522065.1 uncultured Bacteroidales bacterium
AATAAGATGTTATGGTAAAAAAGTTTGATTATCTGATAATTGGTTCCGGTATAGCAGGTATGAGTTTCGCCTTAAAAGTTGCAGATAAAGGTAGTGTCGCTTTATGTTGTAAAACCGGACTGGAAGAAGCAAATACATTTTATGCTCAGGGAGGAATTGCCTCTGTTACCAAGACGACAGATCAGTTTGAGAAGCATATACAAGATACATTAATAGCAGGAGATGGCCTGTGTGATAAGTCTGTAGTTGAGAAGGTTGTAAGAGAGGCGCCAGAACAAATAAATGAGCTTATAGGTTGGGGGGTTGATTTTGATAAAGGTGCTGACGGCAGTTTTGATTTACATAAAGAGGGTGGTCATTCCGAATTCAGAATATTGCATCATAAAGATTCAACAGGAGCAGAAATTCAGCAAAGTTTGGTTGAGAGGGTTAAGAAGCATCCGAATATTCACTTGTTTGACCATCATTTTGCAATTGAAATATTAACTCAACATCATTTAGGACAAAATGTTACCAGGCATTCTGATAATATTGAATGTTATGGAGCCTATGTTTTAAGCCTTAGAACCCGCCGAATTCACACATTTCTTGCAAAGGTCACGCTGATGGCTACCGGAGGAATCGGTAATATTTACCAAACAACAACCAATCCTCTTATTGCAACCGGAGATGGTATTGCAATGGTTTACCGTGCAAAAGGTGCAGTAAGTGGTATGGAGTTTGTTCAGTTCCATCCTACAGCACTTTATCATCCCGGTGAAAGACCTTCTTTTTTAATAACAGAAGCCATGCGGGGTTATGGTGCAGTCTTAAAAACCAGAAACGGTGAAGAGTTTATGCAGAAATATGACAAGAGAGGATCGCTAGCACCCCGTGATATTGTTGCAAGGGCAATTGATACTGAAATGAAGAGCAGGGGAGATGATTGTGTATATCTTGATGTAACTCATAAAGATCCTAAGCAAACAAAAGAACATTTCCCAATGATTTATGATAAGTGTTTGTCACTTGGAATAGATATTACAAAAGATTTAATTCCGGTTGCACCAGCTGCTCATTACTTGTGTGGTGGTATAACCGTGGATAAAAATGCAAGTTCATCCATAAAATATCTATATGCTGCAGGAGAATGCTCCTGTACTGGTTTGCATGGGGCTAACAGATTGGCTTCAAACTCATTAATTGAAGCTATTGTATATGCTGATGCCGCTGCGAAAAATGCAGCGTCATTGATTGATACTATTAGTTTTGAGGAGAGAATACCTTTGTGGAACGATGAAGGTACCAGGCTTCCTGAAGAAATGGTTCTGATAACTCAAAGTCAGAAAGAAGTTGGCCAGATTATGAGCACTTATGTGGGTATTGTCAGATCAAACCTCAGGCTTAAAAGAGCAATGGACAGACTTGATATTTTATATAAAGAAACAGAAAGATTGTTTATTAGATCTGTGGTTTCTAAAGAAATATGTGAGTTAAGAAATATTATTAACACAGCATATCTTGTTATTAAACAGGCTCAGGAGAGGAAGGAAAGCAGGGGATTGCATTACACTCTTGACTATCCCGGTAAAAATCCTGTGCTTAAATAAAGATCAATCTCCTATAATTGTTGCGACCAAGCTTCTTCCTGAAGCATGGTTGCGAAATTCACAAAGATAAATTCCTTGCCAGATACCAAGGTTAAGTCGCCCATTGCTAATCGGGATTGTGATACTGCTGCCAACTATTACAGATTTGGCATGGGCTGGCATATCATCATCTCCTTCGAGTGTATGTGTATAGAAGGATTCTCTTTCTTTTATAAGTTTATCGAGTATTAAAGCCATATCGGTTTGTACATCAGGATCAGCATTTTCGTTTAAGGCCAAACCTGCTGATGTATGCTTTATAAACAGATGAAGTATGCCGGCTTGAGGGAGTTTAGGTAGTTTATTTGTTACATATGACGTTATAAGATGACAACCCCTTGAAAAAGGTTTTAAATTGAATTCTGTTTGTACTGTCATTTTCGGATGTTTTTATTATCACAAAAGTATTTATTTTAATATTATGATTATGTTTTGTGAAAAAAATATCTTACATTGTGATTTTTAAAACCATTATTGAAATGGAAGAATTAAAACTTGACGCAAATATATACTCTATTTATAATGTTCTTAAATATTCAGAAGACTGTGTTTATCTGTTTGGATTGGTTGATAAGCCTGATTTTCAAATAATAGGAGTAAATGCAGCATTTGAATCTGAATTTGGAATAAGTGAATCACAATGCCTTGGCAAATGTGTTAATGAATTTCTTGGTTATGATGTTGCGAGTCTTGTTAATATTAACCTCAGGAAGTGTGCAGATAGCATGAGAGTTATAGAAGGTATAATAGAAATGGAGTTTCCTTACGGAATGCAAAATTATCACACAACGTTTATACCTGTTATAGATAGCAAGGGTAAAACCAATGTTCTTGTTATTAAAAGAAGAGTCAGTGAGAAAGTGCTATTGGATGAAGAGCCTTTAAAAGCAGGTAATTATCTGAGTAGTGTTTTGCATCCCTCAGGTGTAATGAAAAGAGTAAAAGGCTTTACAGACCTGAATACAATAATGGATGAGCTCAAAAAGCAGGAAAAAAGGATATTGGATTTAGTAGATATTGCACCATTTGGAATACTATCTGTTTTTAACAAAAAGCCCTTTTTTGCAAATAAGATACTTTATGAGATGTCTGGATTTAAAGATCAAAAATCTTTTATTGAACATGATCCATATTGTTTTATACATCCGGAAGAAAGAAAGTCTTTTAAAAATCTGATATCATTAGTTTTTAAAAAGAAGAACAACGGAACCGATCAGGTTTCTATTAAAGGAATTGATTTTCAAGGGAATTCAAGGTATCTTGATATCAGAATTGTTTATGATTCTATAGGCGATTACAGGCATATTCAAATGATTGTTTTTGATATTACAGATCAGATAGAAAAGGAAAAAACTTTTGTACGACTTACCTCTGCTTCACTTATTACTGAAAAAATCAGGGATAACAACAAGAGATTGATAAGAGATATTGAGAGAATTTTAGAGGAGAATGAAATTGAAAGAGACTTGTTTAAGGATGTAATACATGATTTAAAATATGACGACATTTCTCAGGATAGCACTGGGCAGTTTCAAAAACATTTTGAAGAGTTGCATCCATTCTTTTTCGAAAAACTCAGGAATATTTGCCCAAATCTGACTCTAAGCGAAATGAAGCATTGTGCATGCATTAAAATGAATTATGATACAAAGGAAATCGCTTCTTTGTTTAACGTAAATCCATCTTCTATTCAAAAAGCTAGAGTCAGGCTTAAAAAGAAAATATCACATTCCGAACCTTTTGACCTGAGGCAATTAATAAATAGTCTCTGAAAATATAAAGGAGGCCTAAGTTTGACCTTCAAAAAGTTAACCTGGCTGTACTATATTTGTCCTACCTGCTTTTTAGACTATGTAATTTTATTACCATAGCTTTGCAGAACTAAATGATATAATTGAAGGTGATTTTGGTTGGAGTGGCCATGTCACCTTTTTTTTATTTTTCCTCTTAAATATATTCAAAGTTTCATTTTTTTTGGAGGTATTGAAATCTAAAGTATTAGATTCAAAAATGCTATTTTAAAGTTCCTAAAAGCACTTTATATAACTTCAGGTAATATATCTTTGCTTTTATAATTTAAATGAATACCAAAAATGATCTTAATACCATTCAAAAACAAAAAGAAAGCCTTTTTTGTCGTCGCATTTTTAATTATTACAATTTCTGTGACAGACTTAAGAGCAACCGAGTTTTTTAAGAATCCATTTATTCATGCAGATTTTCCTGATCTTTCAGTTACAAGAAAAGGGAAAGATTTTTATATGATCAGCACTACGATGCATCTTATGCCTGGTGCTCCAATCTTAAAATCGCGGGATCTGGTTAATTGGGAGATTAAGTCTTATTTGTTTGACAGTATTAAAGACTCACCTAAATATGATTTGTTGAACAATGAAACTGTTTATGGTAGAGGACAATGGGCTTCGTCAATTAGATTTCATAAAGGAAAATTTTATGCAATGTTCAGCACGAATGACCCCTCAAGAGGATATATATATTCAACTGAAAATCCTGAAGGTAAATGGACACTGGTTTCGAAGTTGCCTCAGTTTCATGATCCATCACTTTTTATTGATGATGATGAAAGAGTTTTTGTATTTTCAGGTACAGGATCATTAAGAGAATTAAATAAAGACTTTTCAGGAGTTAAATCTGATGGCGTAAATATGCAATTTTTTAAGAAAGATTCTTCTGAAACCAATCTTCTTGAAGGTAGTCAGGCTTTTAAATATAAAGGAAAGTATTATGTTATAATGATATCCTGGCCAAACAGAAGTCTGAGGAGGCAAGTGTGTTACAGAGCTGAAAAAATTACTGGTCCGTACGAAAAGAAGGTAATTCTTGAGAAAGATTTTACCGGCAGAGGTGGGGTTGGTCAGGGTTGTATGATTGATACCGAGGATGGTAGATGGTTTTGTGTAATGTTTCATGACAGGGGAGCAGTCGGAAGGGTTCCAATTCTTGTTCCGGTTAGATGGATTGACGACTGGCCAATGTTAGGTGATGAAAATGGTGAAGTAAAAGTAGATATGGAGGTTCCCGTAAAAGGTTACCCAAAAGCGGTTTCTTCAATAACTAGTGATGACTTTAGTAGTAATAGGCTATCGTTAAGCTGGCAGTGGAATCATAACCCGGTTAATGATATGTGGTCATTATCAGAACGTAAGGGGTATTTAAGGTTAAAGACATCCAGGATTGTTGACAATATTTTTGCTGCACCCAATACTATAACTCAAAGGATGGAGGGATTAATTAGTAGAGGTACAGTCGCAATGGATGTATCTGGTATGAAAGATGGTGATGTTGCCGGATTAAGTGCTTTCAGTGGTGATGCCGGTTTGCTTTCAGTAAAAAGTGAGAATGGTGTAAAATATCTGGTTATGTCAACCAATTCGGTAATGCTGGACAGAAATAAAAAGATTACCAGTGTAACTGTAAATGAAAAAGAGAGAGTTATATTAAATGCTAATGAAATCTATTTAAGAGTCCACACTGATTTTTCCAGAAATAAAGATCTGGCTACTTTTTACTTTAGTACAGACAATAAAAACTGGAAGTCTATAGGAAGTCCTTTTAAAATGATATTCAATTACAGAACATTATTTATGGGTACCAGATATGCTATTTTTAATTATGCAACCAAAACAAAAGGTGGTCATGTTGATGTAAACTATTTCAATCATGAGAATTTGCAGAATTATGAATAAGTTCAAAATCTGAACAAAAAAAAGCAGTAATTATTTTTTCTAATTACTGCTTTTTTTTTGGAACTTGCTTATAACCCCAGCTCTTTTATAATTTGTTCAGCGTGGTTTTTTGTATCAACTTTTGGTAAAACGTTTTCAATAATACCTTCTTCGTTGATAATAAATGTGGTTCTTAGTAATCCCATGTATGATTTTCCATAATTCTTTTTCTCACCCCAGGCTCCATACAATTGTGTGATGGCTTTATCTGTGTCTGCAATAAGATTAAAAGATAATGAATACTTATCAGCAAACTTTTGATGAGAAGAGGAAGTGTCAGGACTCACACCAATAATTACAAACCCCTTTTCAAGAAAATAGGCGTTTTTATCATTCAGACTACACGCCTCTGCTGTGCATCCAGGTGTATTGTCTTTTGGATAAAAATAAAGTATTACCTTTTTCCCTTTGAAATCTGATAAAGAAATGGTCTTTTCTTCCTGATTCTTACCCTGAAAATCAGGGGCTTTTTCTCCTTTTTGTAACATTATTGAACTTTTTTAAGCATTAACAACATTCTGCTGTCAGGTTCGGAAAATTTTACCGGCCTTTCAGTATTATTCATAAACATTTCAAGCTTCAAAGTGTTCACGTCAATTAATTTTGCAAGTCCATTCATAACTCTGGTTTCACCGTTAAATTCCATAGTTATATCTAGCCACATCGGGTCTTTTGTGGTATCTAGTTTGTATTTCATCATTGGGATTTGGTTTTCAGGCATTATGATTTCATAGTTGCCATTTGCATGTATCACAATATCAGGCGCCTGTACTGTTTTATCAACAGGAGTCCATTTGCCTACTAAAATAAGTGAGTCAGCTTTTTGCTGAGCATAAAGCATTGTAAACGAACAAAGAGTAAAAAGAACAAGTAGCTTTTTCATGGTTTTTAAATTTAATTGGTTAAAATTTGTGTTATTATTCAAATATTGAAGATACAATCGTACTGAGCAATAAAGGTAATTTATTTTGCTTACTATTTACTAATGAGCATTTTCTCATATGATGCAAATAGTTTCAAATTTGTTTCTTTACAGCGTGAAAAATATCTTTTTAACCACTAATATAAATAAACATGAGGCTGAATGCAGCTATAAGTATCCATAGTATTACACCTAAAATCAGAGGTTTCGGTCCAACTGCCTTTAATGTGGATCTTGATAATCCGGCTCCAATAAAGAATAACGTCAAGGTAAGTACTTTTCTGGAAATCAGGACAATGTTTTCAGACAGAAATGCTGGTATATGTAGATAGGTGTTGATTGTCATTGCCAGTATAAAAAGAAAAATAAACCATGGAACCGCGATTTTTTCACCTTTAGCTTTAAAATAGAATATTGTGAAAATTGATAATGGAATAATCCACAGAGCTCTGGTTAGTTTTACTGTTGTTGCTACTTTAAGGGCCTCTTCACCATATGTGGCACCAGCTCCGACAACAGAGCTTGTGTCGTGTATTGCAATTGCTGACCATAATCCAAATTGATGCTGAGAAAGATTTAAAATATGACCTAATATAGGGAAGATAAAAAGAGCTATTGCGTTTAGTATAAAGATTGTAGCAAGAGAAACTGACATTTCACTATCATTAGCTTTTGCAATTGGACCAACTGCTGCAATTGCACTGCCTCCGCAAATAGCGGTTCCTGAAGAAATCAAGTATGATGGTACTTTGCTTATTCCAAGCCATTTACCAATTGCTATGCCTGCGAAAATTACACCAGTTACAGACACTAACGTAAACAGCATACCCTCAGAGCCTGCCTTTAATGAATCAATAAGATTCATTCCAAAACCCAAACCTACTACAGATATCTGTAGTAGGTACTTTGAGAGTTTTTTATTTGTTTTTTGATATGGTGAGCCTATACTTAAAGCAAGTAGCAAACCAAGAAATAAAGCAATTGGAGCGTTTGCAAAGTTAGTAAGGCAAAGAGACGCAAAAACAAAATAAATTATTTTCTGAATACTATGCATTATATATTAAAAATAGCTGGAGCCGTCCCAGCAATGTGTACAGAGTTTTTCTTTAGGAAGTCCTATTGCTTTTACAAGATCATCAAGAGTCTGGAAAGTCAGAGTGGTCAGTCCCAGGTCAATACGAATCTGCTCAACCATTGCCTTATACTTTTCGCTGTTACAGTCTGAGTATTCGGCCATATTTACGTTTTCTTTATTTTCCAGTTTTCTTACAGCTTTATGCGTAGCTAAGTCAAGACTTGAGCGTGATCTGCTAAAATTCAGGAACTCGCACGGATAAGTAAGTGGAGGACATGCAATTCTCATATTTACATCTTTTATGCCCGCCTTGTATAAGTCAGTAACGTTGTCTTTTAATTGTGTTCCTCTTACAATAGAATCATCTAAAAACACTCCTCTTTGCCCATTTATAATTGACTTATTTGGAATTAATTTCATCTTTGCTACAAGGTCTCTCATATTCTGACTTTGAGGCATAAAACTACGTGGCCAGGTTGGTGTGTATTTAGCGTATGGCCTTTTAAGAGGTACACCTGTCTCATGACTATAGCCCATAGCATGTCCAATACCTGAATCTGGAATGCCGGCAACAAAATCAGCTTTTACATTGTCTTTTTTTGCAAGTGCTTCACCACATTTATACCTGCATTCATCCACATTTATTCCTTCATAAAAGGAAGGTGGATATCCGTAATAAACCCACAAAAATGAACATACCTGCATTTTTTCTCCGGGAGGGCATAGCTGCTCACAACCATCAGAGGTTATTTTCACAATTTCACCCGGGCCAAGATACCTGTCAATATCATAGTCCAGATTAGAAAATGAGCAGGTTTCGAAAGCGGCACAATACGCATTATCTTTTTTACCCAAAATAATCGGAGTTCTTCCCAGTTTGTCTCTTGCAGCCAAAAGACCTTGTTCAGTTAGTATTAACATTGAGCATGACCCTTTTACTTTTTCATAAACATTTTGAATGCCTTCTACAAAGTCTTTTCCCTCAGCAATCAGCATAGAAACAAGTTCTGTTGGATTAACCGAACCCTGACTTGTTTCAGAAAAAGTATGCTGTTTATTTAAGAAGTAACTTTCAAGCTCATCAACATTTACAATTTTACTGACCGTAACGACAGCAAACTTTCCAAGATGGGAATTAACAACAATAGGTTGAGCCTCAGTATCACTTATAACTCCGATTCCACTATTGCCTGAAAAGGTTCTGAGATCTGATTCAAATTTATTTCTGAAATAACCATCTTCCAGGCTGTGGATTGCTCTCTGAAAACCTTTATCAGTCGAATAAAAAGCCATCCCGGCTCTCTTAGTCCCTAAATGAGAATGGTAATCAGTTCCATAAAAGACATCATTAACGCAATCATCCTTAGAGATACATCCAAAAAATCCACTCATCTTATTTGTTATTTCAGGTTTAAATCAGGCCGCAAAATTACCAGAATTTAGCTTATAAACAATAACCGAATTTTGTCTTTTTTATGGTAACTTCTCTAACCCTTTGTCTATAAGGAAATTTATGTTTTTAATAACAGCCTGAGCGGTTCTGGTTGCTCCGGTATATCCATCTACAGATTCGACTTTAGCTTTCTTTATATTTTTTCCATTCCATTTCTCAAAGAAACCGCTTTTGTCAAGAATACTAACATATCCGGGAGTTTCGTAAGATGATAGAAGTGAAACCTTAAGAATATTAAACTTTTTATCAGTTATTATCATAACAGGAGTTGCTCCTGCATGCCCCCTGACATCTTTACAATAATCAGTACTATTTAGGGCAAAACCTAAAGTCTTTTTCTTATTATCAATTACTCTGTACCAGAAAACTCCGTCTTTTTCAACAGAGATTGCCTCAGGAAAAACACTTTGTACAACTTCCTGATTTGAAACTTCCCTAAGTATAGTCTGACCATGCCTGCCTCTGTTTTGTCTTTGATTTTGAGACTGTACAACAAAAATCACTGCTGAAATAAGTACTAATACTAATGTTTTTTTGTTCATAAAAATAGTTTTGTTCACATCTTATGATGTATTCAGGCAGGCATGGTTTAATCAGTTACTCTGAAGGAACCAAAATTATCTCCGAAACATTATTTTGTTCAACTAAAACTGATGCAGCTTTTTTTATGTCGTCAACTGTTATAGATTCAATTATTTTTTCATATCCGTTTGTCAAATCATATCCTTCCCTGTATTTAGCAGAAATTGCATTTTGCCACCATGAGTTTTCTTGTTTGTTTTCAGAATATTGCTTAAGCAGGTTTAATCTCACTTTGCTTAGATATTCCTCCTGAGGTCCTTTTTCAGCTATAGCATTTAATTCAGAATGAATTATTCCAACCATCCTTTTACTTAATTTAGGGTCTGTACTGAAAGACATAGATACGATTGCAGATGGCTTTGGCTTAACTGACATTCCTCCATTTACAGATACACCGTATGTAGCACCTTCAGCTTCTCTGATTGTTTCAGTATATCTGATTCTGAGAATATTTCCTAATGTGCTATATAATAACCTGGTTTTCAGGTCGTCTTTAACTTCTGCAGTATATATTATACTATTAGTTGTTTTGTTAATTTTTAATTTTTTTTCTATCTCCCTGTGTATTTTACCTTTAGCATAGTACAACCCATTGTCTTTCCAATTTTCACGGTTTTTGCCTGTTTTTAAACTTCCTAAATACTTTGATATTAGTGGTAATAGATTTTTTTCATCAAAGTTACCAACAAACATAAAAGTAAAATCTGCAGGATTACTAAATCTTTCCTTATATACTTTAAGTATTGTTTGATAATTTACCTTATCAAGTAGCTGGAGATTAACAGGAAACACTCTTGGGTGATAATTCATTGTTATTAAGTTGATTGAGTCTGAATATGCGTTTTGAGGATCAAGTGCAGCATTCTCAAGCATGGTTTTTAATGACTTAATAACCATGTTATATGCATTCTCGTCTTTTCTTGGATCTTTAAATGTCAACCAGGTAAGTTGTAACATAGTCTCAATATCTTTTACTGAAGAAATGCCATTTAAAGATTCTTCATATTGTGAAATTCCCGGAGATACATTTGCAATTTTACCTGCAAGCTTTTTGTTTAAATCTGTTTGTTTAAAACTTCCGAGACCACTTTGTCTTACAACTGAAGTAGTTAACATTGCTGAAGGTACTTCTTCAATTGGCAATAAACTTAAACCACCATCACTCCAGGCAGACATCCT
>CAZFUO010000071.1:0-10494 GCA_964522065.1 uncultured Bacteroidales bacterium
GAGAGATTAGAGATTTTTGTTGCTAACAGATTTAGCAGGAAAAATTTATTTGCGGTTTCGACGGCATCAGCGGGATTTGATATTACTGACAGCGAGATTGTAAGACAGGCCGACATTATTCATATACATTGGATAAATCAGGGATTTTTATCGTTAAAATCAATAAAAAAACTTGTCGAAACCGGCAAGCCAATAGTTTGGACTATGCACGATATGTGGCCTGTAACGGGCATTTGTCATCATTCCAGAGAATGCACCAATTACTCAGAAAAATGTGGAAATTGTATGTTCTTACAAAAACCTGACAAAAAGGATCTTTCATACAAGGTTTTCAAGAAAAAGAAAAAATATCTGAAAAACAAGGGCATCCACTTTGTTGCGTGTAGTGAATGGTTAAAAAAGAGAGCTGAAATAAGTAAAATCGCAAATGGAAATTTCGTTACAAATATTCCAAATCCTATAGATACAGACTTGTTTTGTCCGGGAAATAAGTCTGAAGCCAGAAAGAAATTCGGTCTACCAGAAGATAAAAAGCTGCTGCTTTTTGGAGCATTAATCGCTTCAGATAAAAGAAAAGGCATTGATTACCTTATAGAAGCCACAAAACTTCTCGCAGACTTAAAAAACGAAGTTGAGCTTGTTTACTGCGGTGAAATCAAGGGTGAGCTGCCGTCAGAGTTTGGGTTAAAAGCTCATTCTCTTGGTTATGTGTCAAATCAGGCTGATATAGTAAGTATGTACCAGGCAGTAGATTGTTTTGTGATTCCTTCATTAGAAGAGAACCTCCCAAATATGATTATGGAATCTATGTCATGTGGCGTACCTTGTGTTGGTTTTAATATTGGGGGTATTCCTGAAATGATTCAACACCTCGAAACAGGCTATGTTGCTGAATATAAATCGGCTGCAGACTTTGCAACGGGCATAAGGCACATACTATCAAACATCAATGATGATAAGCTAAAAACTGCAAACAGAAAATTTGTTTTAAACAATTATTCCGAAACCGCAGTTGCAAATAAATATTTTGATATTTACAAAAGCTGTTTAAAAAAATAAATATGCAAAATGAATTAACAGACAGAGCATTTTGGTCTGAATATTGGTCAAATTACCAATATGAGAAAGTTCCTGAGAAAACCATTTATAAGAATTACATAAAAGATATTAACGGTAAATCATTCATAGAAATTGGCGGTTTCCCGGGTATAAATGCAGCATATTTTTACAAAAATGGTTGTAAAGATGTTAGTCTCCTGGATTTTTTTATTGACCGGAAGATTGTTTCCGGATTTGAAGAATTAAACGACCTGCCTGAGGGAACAATAAAATGTATCGAATCTGATTTCTTTAAATTCTCGGCTGAAAGATTGTATGATATTACATTTTCATTTGGTTTCATCGAGCATTTTGACGATACAAAAGATGTACTTAAAAGGCACGTTGATCTTTTAAGTGATAATGGAAATCTATTTGTAATTCTGCCTAACTTCAGAGGGTTGAATGGTTTAATACAATGGCTTTTTGACAGAAAAAACCTTCGCTCGCACAATCTCAGAAGCATGAATATTTAAGTCCTTAAAGAGATTATGTCAGAATTTAGTTTTAAAAAAACAGAAGTATTTTATACTGTAAAGCCTATTGTTTGGCTTGAACCTAAACCTGGATTGATTAATTTAATAGGAAGGAAGGCGATAAAATTGCTTAGCTACTTTATTAAACTCTTCCCTTTTAAAGGTCGTTTTCTATCTCCTTATATTATTATTAAAGCAGCAAAATAATATGATTTATCCGAAGGTTTCTATTATTACAGTTACGTTTAAGGCAGAACAAACATTGCCTCAAACACTGTTAAGTATTGAAAATCTGGAATACTCAAATCTTGAGTTTATTCTTATCGACGGAAAATCGACAGACAGAACTATTGAAATTGCTGATTCATTCAAACAAAGATTAATCGATAAAAGCATCTCTGTAAAAATCTTAAGCGAACCTGATAATGGTCTATACGATGCAATGAATAAAGGTATAGATTTGTCTACGGGTGACTATCTATGGTTCTTAAATGCTGGTGATATTATTGCAGATAAAAGTTGTTTAAACAGAATCTTTTCTTTTAGTCATAAATCTTTGCCCGATTTTATATATGGTGAAACAGAAATCATTGATGAAATGGGCAATATCAAGGGTAAAAGAAGGCTGAAAGCACCCGAAAAGCTTAACTGGAAGAGCTTTAAAAATGGCATGTTGGTTTGTCACCAATCTATGATTGTAAAGAAATCTGTAGTATCAAAATTTGACTTAAAATATAAGTATTCATCAGACGTTGATTGGAGTATAAAATGTTTGAAAAAATCGGAAAACATTTTTAATTCAGAAATGATAATCTCGAGATTTTTAGACGGTGGTGTTTCTAAAAAAAGAATGAAGGCCTCACTCAAAGAAAGATTTATTATAATGTCTGAATATTATGGACTAATACCAACTTTAATCAGGCATTTTTGGTTTGTAATAAGAGCCGGATTTTTCAAACTTATTCACGGCTGGATTTGAAAGATTAAATATATTTGTAAAATAAAAAACACTTATATGGAAAAGTTATTATCATACGACCCTGTCCTACTGGCATTATTAGCGACAACATTTACATGGGGACTAACTGCTCTTGGTTCGTCTATGGTTTTCTTCTTTAAATCTATCAATAAAAGGGTTTTAAACCTTATGTTAGGTTTTGCGGCAGGAGTTATGATTGCAGCCAGCTTTTGGTCATTACTGAATCCAGCTATAAATATGGTTGAAGAGAGCGGTGGGGTTGCCTGGATACCAGCTGTTGTTGGTTTTCTTGCTGGTGGGGCTTTTCTTTATCTTGTTGACAGATTACTTCCTCACTTGCATTTGGGATTATCAAGAGACAAAGCAGAGGGTATAAAAACATCCTGGCAAAGAAGTGTTCTTTTGGTTTTAGCTATTACGCTACATAATATTCCTGAAGGTCTTGCCGTTGGCGTTGCTTTTGGAGCATTGGCTAATAATCCTGATCCTGGAATTCTTGCAGGTGCATTAACTCTTGCAATGGGTATTGGACTTCAAAATTTCCCTGAAGGAGCCGCGGTTTCGGTACCACTTAGAAGGGAAGGCTTCTCAAGATTAAAGGCTTTTTCATACGGTCAGTTATCTGGAGTTGTCGAACCGGTTGCAGGTGTTATCGGAGCCCTCATGGTTACCATGATGACTCCGCTTTTACCTTACGCTTTATCTTTTGCTGCCGGAGCAATGATCTATGTTGTAGTCGAAGAATTAATTCCTGAGTCTCAAAACGGCGATGAAAACGACCTTTCCACAATTGGGGCAATGGTTGGATTTGCTGTGATGATGACTTTAGATGTCGCTTTAGGCTGATTTCTTCTTTTTTGACTTAATAATCTCAAAAGCTACCGAACCTAAAATTAATAGAATTAAACCTATTAATGATGCTACTGAAATAGCTTCTGCTTTGTTGTATGTGTCAGGTTGGAAGGTAAATACAATTTTATGATTTCCTTCAGGCACAACCATTGCACGAAGTATATAGTTTGCACAGAAATGTGGAGCGGGCTTTCCGTCAATTTCAGCTTTCCAGCCATCCTTATAAAATATTTCAGAGAAAACTACAAGCTGTTCTGATTTTGAAGTATAATCGTAGACCAATCTGTCGGGAGCATATTCAGAGAGTTTTACAATTGCCGAAGTGTCCTTTACAAAACTCTTATTCTGAAGATTTTCTGCATATCTCTCATCTACAACTATTTCCTCCGATGGATTAAGTTTACCGATTGCATCAATCTCTTCATCTGCGTTTTTAGCCAAAGTATACTTACCAACAACCCATGCAGCACCCAAGGCATCCGGATTTCTTTGCACTAAAGGAGCACCACCCTGTTGATCGCCTGGAACAATAAAATATCTGGTGTTCAGCATATTTAAAACAGGCATCGAAATATTCTGACCAAAGTATTTTTCAATAACTTCCTGATATCTTCTAAGCTTAGCAGCGTGATAACCTCCCACAGACCTGTGATAATAAGATGTACTTGCATCCTGGAATGGACTGACAGTAAGATTTATAACTCTGTAACCTAAGTCTTTATCTTCAAGAATAACTTTATCGGCCTCAGTCATAGGCCATGCAATTGCGGTTTCTCTTTTTGGAACAAAATGGCTATCGTTTAGATATCTTTTATCAATCAACCATAAGTCACCAAGAACTAAAACCAAAAGTAATGCAGAGAGTAAGCCCTTTTTTAAGGTCTTTCTTTGATACATTAGCAACAAAGCCAAACCTACAGCTATGATTATAAAAGATCTTATAGCATCAGATCTGAGTATTGCTATTCTTGCAGACTCAAGTCCGGCCATATAACTACTTATCTGACCCGATGCACCCGGATTTTGTTGCATATAGTCAGCAAATTGTGCGGTTTCTCTTTGGCTGAAAAAGTCAAAGAAAGTTTTAGGCATAACCCAGAACAACAATGCAAGCCCGCCGGTAAGTGCAAAACTAATCCACATTGGCTTTGATTTTAAACCTATTACATTAGGTTTTTTAATTACTTCCATCAAAGATAAGACTGCCAGTATTGGTATTGTAAGCTCAGCAACTATTAAAATAGACGAAACCGTTCTGAACTTATTGTACATTGGGAAGTAGTCAAGAAAAAAATCAGTCAGTGGCATCCAATTTTTACCCCAGGCCAGCAAAATAGAAATTACCGTTGAAAATAATAATGCCCATTTTATACGACTTTCTACGATGAAAAGGCCAAGTATGAAAAGAAATAAAACAAAAGCACCAACGTAAACAGGTCCAGCTGTAAATGGTTGATCACCCCAATAACGGTCAGAATTTGCAATATCGTTTTTAAAGGCCTGATCTACATCTTTAAGATATTTGTCATCGGTACCAATTGCTGCATTTCCGCCACCTTTAACATCTGGTACCAGTAAAGAAAAGGTTTCACCTATGCCATAACTCCAGTCGGTTGCGTAACTTTTATCCAAGCCTGAAGTTTTATCAGAGGCATTTGAAGTCAACTCAGACTTTCCTCGTATGGTATCTTTACTGTATTTAGCAGTGAAATATAAACTTGTAAAGTTTACACCAACTGCCAGAATTGCACCTGCCAGCAACGCACCTGTAGCTTTAGAAAAAACCAGCATCTTTTTATTTCTGATTGCTTCTGAGAGCTCGAAAACCAAATATGGCAGACCAGCAAAAACAAAGAAATAATACGTCATCTGAATATGATTAGCAAATAGCTGCAATGTAAAAAACAAAGCAAATACTGCAGAACCAATAAGATACTTGCCTCTGTATGCCCAAACAACGCCTGCAAGTGTAGGGGGAATTAATCCTAAAACCATCACTTTCCAGATATGTCCCGCAGTAATAATTATTATAAAATACGAAGAAAACGCATATGCAATAGCGCCTAAAGCTCCTATCCAGGGTTTAACTTTAAAAGCACACATTAAAATGAAAAAGCCCAACATATAAAGAAAAAGATGAGATGCAGGACTTGGTAGCCCTGCTTCAAAAATTTTCCTGACGTTAGAAAAAGGAAAGGTTTTATAAGAAGGTGATATCTGATAGGTAGGCATACCACCAAATGAAGCACCGGTCCAAAGACTTTTTTCTCCTGTTTCTTCACTATATTTTTTTACATCCTGCCCCATTGCTGCACCCTTTCTGGTATCAGTCTGAAACAAAGTTTTTCCTTCAAGCACAGGAGAGCAAAATATTAGCGAAACCGCGAAAAAAATAGCAATAATTGACAAGTAAGGTAATACACCTTTTTTAAAATCTATTCCTTTTAACATAATCTTGTGTGTGTTTTTTAGTATCTGTAATGTTCTGCCTTATACGGACCGTTAACATCAACTCCAATGTAAGCTGCCTGTTCGGGAGTTAATTTGGTAAGTTTAACGCCTATGGTTTCGAGGTGAAGTCTTGCTACTTCTTCATCAAGATGCTTTGGCAACCTGTAAACATTTACCTCATAGTCTTTTGTCCACAATTCTATCTGAGCCAGGGTCTGATTTGTAAATGAATTACTCATTACAAATGAAGGATGACCTGTGGCACAACCAAGATTTACCAACCTTCCGTCGGCAAGCAATAAAATTGAGTGACCATCAGGGAAAAAGTACTGATCTACCTGAGGCTTAATATTTCTCGATTTTATACCAGGGAAATTCTTAAGTTTCTCTACCTGAATTTCATTATCAAAATGACCAATATTACAAACGATTGCATTATTGCACATCTTTTCCATATGATCTATTGTGATTATATCCATATTGCCTGTAGTTGTAACATAGATATTGCCTTCTCCAAGAGTATCTTCAACAGGCTTAACCTCAAAACCCTCCATTGCAGCCTGCAATGCACAAATAGGATCAATCTCGGTCACAATTACCCGTGCACCATAACTACGCATTGAGTGAGCGCAACCTTTACCAACATCGCCATAACCACAAACAACAACAACCTTGCCAGCTATCATTATATCTGTAGCTCTCTTGATACCATCAGCCAATGACTCACGACAACCATACAAATTATCAAACTTAGACTTTGTTACAGAATCATTTACATTGAAGGCAGGGAAAAGTAATTCCTTTTCTTCCATCATCTGATAAAGTCTGTGAACACCAGTTGTAGTCTCTTCAGATACACCCTTTATTTCGTTCACACGATTTGTCCAGAAGTTTGAGTCAGTCTTTAAAACATCTTTCAATATGCTTATCAACTCTCTTTCATCTTCTGTCGAAACCGCTTTGTCCAATACTGATGCATCTTTTTCTGCCTTAAAACCAAGGTGACACATCAATGTGGCATCGCCTCCATCATCAACAATCAGATTTGGACCTTTACCACCAGGGAAGTTAAGAGCCTGAAGTGTACACCACCAGTACTCTTTAAGATTTTCACCTTTCCAGGCAAAAACAGGAACTCCGGCAGCAGCTACTGCAGCAGCAGCATGATCTTGAGTTGAATATATATTGCAACTTACCCAGCGAACATCAGCACCAAGTTCTTTGAGAGTTTCTATCAATACAGCTGTTTGTATTGTCATATGAAGTGATCCCATTATCCTCGCACCGGTTAGAGGTTTTTCTTTTCCGTATTTCTTTCTCAATGACATAAGACCAGGCATTTCTGCCTCGGCCAGCTCAATCTCTTTTCTGCCAAAATCAGCTAAACTAATATCAGCAACCTTATAAGGTAGGGTTGAAAACAAATCCATGTTATTATTATTTATTTTATTGTTTACAAATGATAAAAAAAGCAAATACCTTGTTCAGTATAATCGGGCAAAGATACAAAAAATAGAAATATTTATTTTTACCTTTGTACAATTATTAACACAACCCTGAAGTTCAAACACTTATGAGAAAATCCAACATATTGATAACTACAGTATTTCTTTTACTTGTCACAAATGCATTCTGCCAACAGTTAATCTGGAAAACAAACATTAATACTTTTTTTGACAATACTGAATACGGTCATTCAAAAGTTCAAATGCCGCAGACAATGGCCGGCACACATTTGGCTCCTGAATTGGGTGTTATGTGGGATTCTACTCACTATATATTTGCAGGTCTGGATATATTACACGAGTTTGGAAGTGATAAAATAATTGACTACACAGATTTTACCTGCTATTATCAACTCGATAAAAAGCCATTCAGATTTTTAATGGGTGCTTTTCCCAGAAACAAAGTATTAAAAGATTATTCCAGATTTCTGATACAAGACTCTGTAAATAATTACCGCCCAAATATGAATGGGATATTCTGGGAATACTATAAGGAAAATAGCTACTTTAATGTTTGGCTGGACTGGACAAGCAGACAAACCAGATCAAGGCACGAAGCATTTTTAATGGGTACGTCTCTAAAAATCGAGAAGTTTGGCTTTTATGGAAAATTTGCCGGATATATGTTCCATTATGCCGGAATGATTGACCCGGTAGTTTACGAACCGCTTGTTGATGACGGACAGTTTACAGCATCCTTAGGATACAATAGCTCTTATTTAAACAACAATTTAAATGTTGATATTAATGCTGGGACAGCAATGAGCTTTGAAAGGAAAAGATCGGATGACGTTTGGCATAAACCTAATGGATTTTTATCTGAAGTAAAAATCGAATACAGAGGTCTGGAAGTATTTAACACTTATTATCGTGGTGACGGTCAATATAAATTCCTTAAAGAATACGGAAATAAACTATATTGGGGAGATCCTTTTTATCATTTAAACAGCTACGACAGAACCGACATTAACATTCATTTCTATAAATCAGATTTTGCAAATATCAAACTTAGCTATTCACTACACTTTGCAGAGGGAGAAATATATAATCAGCAGGCACTTTATGTAAGTATTAGCCCTGATAATTTCAGTAAAAGATCAAATAAAAAGTACAATTATTTGTGGAATGACCTGCTGAAATAGCAGAATCTAAAAAAAAAATCACTTTTTTTAAAAAAACCACATAAAGTATGTAGCGTTTTTGTGTGGTTTGTTGTCTAACAATAAAACCCCCGCATTTTGCGAAGGTTTTATTATAAATAGACTCTTTTTAATTTCCTCTATATACAGTCGGGCCGTTCCAACGTGATGTTGTGGCGGCTCTCTTATTTTTATACTACATAAGTTGTTGACGCAGTATCACCACCTTTACCAGTCCAGTTTGTATGGAAGTACTGACCTCTTGGAGTATCAATTCTTTCATATGTATGCGCACCAAAATAATCTCTTTGCGCCTGTAACAAGTTTGCAGGTAATCTTTCACTTCTGAAACCATCAAAATAGCATAGTGCTGATGTCAAAGCTGGTACCGGAACGCCATTAGTCAAAGCGGTAGCACAAACTCTTCTCCATCCTGCCTGTGCACTTTCAATTTTTTCTTTGAAATATGGGTCAAGCAACAGGTTACTCAATTCAGGATTGTTGTCAAATGCTTTTTTGATATCTCCCAAAAATACAGAGCGAATAATGCAACCACCTCTCCACATCAAGGCAATTCCACCATAATTAAGATTCCAGCCATATTCTTTTGCAGCTTCCATCATTAAGTTATATCCCTGTGCGTAAGAAATAATCTTAGCTCCAAATAAAGCATCTTTCAAATCGGATATCATTTTTGCTTTGTCACCTTCAAACTTAGTACCAGGTCCACTTAAAACCTTAGAAGCCTGAACGCGTAAATCTTTTTGAGCTGAAAGGCAACGTGCAAAAACAGATTCACCTATCAATGTCAATGGAATACCAAGGTCGAGGGCAGCTACACCTGTCCATTTACCGGTTCCCTTCTGACCTGCTGTATCAAGAATTTTTTCAACCAGAGCTTCTCCCTTTTCGTCTCTGTAGCCCATAATATCTCTTGTAATCTCAATCAGATATGAGTCAAGATCACCTTCATTCCATTCTTTAAATACTTCATGCATTTCGTCTGCATTCATACCAAGTAAATCTTTCATTATCTGATATGCTTCGCAAATAATCTGCATATCTCCATACTCGATACCATTATGAACCATTTTAACGAAATGTCCGGCACCACCTTCGCCAACCCAATCACAACAAGGTGATCCATCGTCAACTTTTGCTGAAACCGCCTGGAAAATTTCTTTTACAGCAGGCCATGCAGCAGGAGAACCTCCAGGCATCATTGAAGGACCTTTCAATGCACCTTCTTCACCGCCTGAAACACCTGTTCCAATATAAAGTAATCCTTTGCTTTCTACATATTTTGTTCTTCTGATTGTATCTGGAAAATGTGAGTTACCACCATCAATAATAATGTCACCCGGCTCAAGATGAGGTATAATCTGATCAATAAAATCATCCACAGGTTTTCCAGCCTTTACAAGCATCATAACCTTACGAGGTCTTTCAAGAGAAGCGCAAAGCTCGGCAATAGAATGTGCGCCTATAAAGTTTTTATCTGCACCACGACCAGCAATAAACTGATCAACTCTTTCAACAGTACGATTAAAGACAGCAACGGTATATCCTTTGCTTTCCATATTCAAAACCAGGTTTTCACCCATTACGGCTAAACCAATCAATCCAATGTCTGCTAATTTTTTCATAATATTTGTTTATGGTTTTACATTTTAAATTTATTTCTCAGTTTTAAACCCAAGATCTTCAATAATCTTAATAGTTTTAGCATCAATATTAGACACTCTCACAGTAAAAGCAGGGTATTCCCTTCTTACATAATAATCACCTCTAAGCTTTTCAAAAAGGCCGGGATTCTTACGCAAATCTTCATCATCTCTTCTGATATCATAAGTCGAAAGAACCGCTTCTGACAAAACCTGTTGAGTATCCTTACCCTTACCATCTATAACAATGACTGGATTTTCAGGCTCTTCAACATTTGAAGCCGACCAATTATCTATACCAAGATTAAAAAACCGACTTAATGCACGTAT
>CAZFUO010000072.1:0-10385 GCA_964522065.1 uncultured Bacteroidales bacterium
TATCCTCTTTGGTGACTATAACCCCGCAGGCCGCCTGCCTGTAACATTTTATAAATCTATTGAACAAATTCCCGAATTTGATAACTATGATATGAGGGGTAAAACCTACAGATACTTTAACGGTACGCCACTATACGAATTTGGCTACGGACTCAGCTATACCACATTTGAATACCAAATGGTATCAGCAACAAACAAAGTAAAAGCAGGACAAAATATTAATGTTAAAGTCAAAGTTAAAAACACAGGAAAACTAGCAGGCGACGAAGTAGTTCAACTCTATGTGTCACTACCCGAGTCTAAACTTACAGTACCTGTAAGATCACTACAAGGCTTTAAACGCATTCACCTTAAAGCCGGCGAAACCAAAGAAGTAAGCTTTACACTCAAACCCGATCAATTTTCAGCCACAGACGACCAGGGCATATCAAAAGTCCTGCCAGGCAAAGTCATGATATCTGTAGGAGGCAAACAACCCGATGCTGAGAGCTTAAAAACGAAGAAAGTAGTTAGTGGGGTTGTGGAGGTGATATAAGAAACTTCCCCCCGGCCTAACCGGGGGGTATTTATAACTCATTTTAAAATCTTAATTGGTTCGACTTTCTTCCAGATTTCATCATAAGAGTTGTCAGTGCCCTTAACATACCAAAATCCATTTTCGATTTTAGTGTTGAAATGGTTTACTATTCCTTTGTCAGATTCCAGTCCGGTTGCTGTGTAATCTATGGACTCAATAAAGGTATTGTCCACAACATTATATGAACCAAAGTAAAGAATGTGGGCATTATTGGTGCTTTGGTCAACTTCAATCCATACCATCGAACTTTCGGCCATCACTTTATAACGTACGGTTTTTTTACCTTTATATTCAGAAATCGCTGGATTTCCAAAGCTGTCAGATAAAACCCACGTACCTGTTAAATCTTTTTTTTCGATGGCTTGAGTAGTAAATACATTCACTAATAGCATTGTCAGGCAAGCGATAACAACAGGAGCGGAGAGAATTGAGATTTTTTTCATAGTGTTGGTTTTTAAGTTAAATAAATCACGCAAATAATCTAAACCTTTCGTCAACCATTCCGGATTTTGCTTTGTTTCTGATTTTTCCAGATCAACCAAATCTTTGGAGTAATCGTAATCGAGTGCATTAAAAATTGCCCTGATTGTGTATGCTCTTGGCATTACTTCTCCGTTTTCAATTCGTTGTAATGTTCTTACATTTAGCTGGCATTTTTGTACCAGTTCTTCTTGTGTAAGGCCTTTGGCTTTTCTTAAATCGGCAATTTTTTTTCCAAGGTGAGGTTGTTCCATGTTTTAGAAAGGTTTTGCAATGATATATATATCTTCAAATAAACACTTCACAAACTTAGTGATTTTTCCACGGCATTCAAATGGCTTTTACACGGTGTAATTTGTTTTAAACACGGCAATATTGAATTTTGAGTGATTTAGTCTTATTGATTGCAAGCTTTTTGGATAACTAAACTTATAAACGCAAATACGGTTTTTTTACTGCAGACTTGGCCGCTTTGTTTCTTGCTCCATAGGCAAAAATTGTCGGAGACGTCGAGCAAGCTCTCCGTAAACCTCCCATTTTTGACTATATCGCGAAACAAAGCTGGTGAGTGCGGTAAATAAAAAGGTGGTGAGGCGGGGTTGGTAATTTAATAGATGAAGAAGAAAGTATTTGGGGGTAAGATCGCCGGAATAAATATTTGTGACAAAAACACTCGAATCGGGTGATTTGACACGATTCTTGCATATTCGTGCAAAGTCGTGTGTTTTTGAAAAAATATTGAAAACTTCTCGAACTATATGTGGTTTGTTGGATGCTTACCAATAATATAACAAAATCAAATATATTAGCTGAAGTATATAAAAGAAGGGGTAAAATAAAAAACGCCCCCCAAGTATGCTGCCCAAAAGGCAAGCCTGAGAGGCTTATTATCATTGAGTTAGATAACTTGCGGGTGGAATGTTTTATCTAAAGAGTGTGCAAAAGTAACCCATTATTAGCGAATAAGCAAATAATCTAGCACATATTTTTATGTTCTAATTTATTTCCATATAGTTTCTTCTTTCCAATTTTCTGGGAAGCCCATAAATCCGGTATTAACTACATGTGTATACTCGTCCAATAATGTTCTTAATCTGGTTTTGAAATTCGAATGGGGATTTGCAGTTTGCAACAGATAATTTACCATGCACACAAAATAATATATCTTTGAACGCTGTACTGTGTCTGGGTTTTATATCCACACATTGGTTTTAGAAAATCCAAGTTTCATGGGTACAATATTCATATCTCTATTCCACAAGCGTGCGTGATGTGCACAAATATTACGCACATAATTCACAGAATGCAGCCAGGAAGTAAAGGTTTCGGGTGGTAATCCAAACCATTTTGCTATGCCAGTTATATCGCTTCGTTGTTTCAGGTTATTACAAATCTGTGATAAGTGATTGAAATACATAACTTCAACACTCATCCATGAAGGTGGGTTTACTGGATGATTGTATTTCTTTGCGTAATGTTGTATGAAAACTTCTGCCTTGTTGTTAACAAGCTGCTATTTGATATGCTTTTGAATGTCCTTAAACACATCAATTGTTACTTCAACGCCATCCCTCAGTATGTATTTATTAGCTTTAAAAAGGTCCTTATTGTCTTGCCAGTGTGAGCCGTATTTATGGCTTAATTGATAAATTATCTGGGTACGTATTGCTATTTCAAGTCGCTCAATGGCGTCAAAAATGAGTATTCGAAATTTTCTGTCGAATACATATAAATCGTGCACCTGATTCCATGTTGTTCCCAATTTATATTTGTCCGTAAATCCATTTTCATCCCACTGTTTGTAAGGTAGCATGTAAGCGCTAAGTCTGTAATAACTTATTGCTGAAAGATGCCTTTCTGCTCTTTTGGTATCCTTAATAATTAATCCTCTACTTATCAGAAGCTCTATTTGCTCCTGATAGGTTTTGGGCGGTTTTGTATATTCAAGTTTAGTCATAATTATTCAAGAATCTTTTTTCAAGTTTGAATGATATTTGCCTATTCTTTATAATCTATCATTCTCTATATTCTTTTTTCAAGATCCATTCATTAAAAAAACAAATGTATAAATTCGAACGTCGGTTAAGTTAAAATTGCAGCTATTTTACAAACTAAAAATTAAAGTTTTTATAATTACTTGTGACAAGAAAAACAGATAATATTATATTCAAATTTTCTATAAACAAAGATAATATACCTTTATTGAAATTATCTACCCTTTGAAAAGTTTTATTTTATCTTTGTCCCCTTAAATTCTTAATTTTTAACTCAGCTTTCTGAAAGAATAGTGAAGAAAACGGTTTTGATATTTGTTTTAATGGCTGTTGTCGGTGTGGCATGGGCTGTAAATCCTGTGGATTCTATTCGTAGGGGGATGTCATCCCTTAGGGGGTATGAGTTGCTGCAGGCGCATAATAGTCTTTGCAATTTGGCATATTTTCAGAATGATTCAGTGCAGGAGCTTAAATTTCTGGACGATTATATTAAAGAGGCTCGCAGGCAAAATAATATTGGTGAAGAGGCGTATGCAAGGCATGGTGTGCTTATATGTTATTACAACTATAATATGAATGCTGAGCTGGCTGAAAATTTGCCTGTACAGCTGGCTTTTTTTGAAAAGCATGAGTTGTGGTCAAGATATTATGGTTGTTGGAGTCTTTTGGTTGATGCATATATTTATCAAAACAAATACAGAACGGCTTTGAGAGAGGCTCAGCTAATGTATGCTGATGCCAGGAAGAGGGGTAACGTAAAAGGTTTGGGTATTGTTTCGTATTGCCTGGGTGATGTTTATCATCATATGCAAAATTCGGGTGAGGCAATTAAGGCATATGAAAAGGCTATCAGATTGCTTTCTGATGGTGATGATCACACTATTCTCATGGATACTTATGAGAATTATAGTGAAGTGCTTATTGCTGAAAATAAGTTTAAAGATCTGAGGGATACCGGTATTGCATGGCTTCTTAAGCTGGAAGCTGTAAAAAAGGTGTATGTAAAGAAGGGTTATGACCTGGCTGATCTTGACAGTAAGTACAGATATTATTATCTGGCTATGGCAAGGGCTGAAATGGAAAGTGGTAATCTGGACTATGCAGGTGAATTGCTTTCTAAGGCTGAGGCTTTGTCAACAAGCGATGTGCCAATTGCAAGGCTGGTTTTGTTGAGAGACTATGCCAGATATTATGAACTTAGAAAAGATTTTGAAAAAGCTCTGGCTTGTAATAATGAAAGAATACAGCTTAATATATCTAAAGAAAATGTAAGAGGATTGCTTGATGCTAAAGAGCAAAGGGCAGAGTTATTGATGTCTTCCGGTGATTATGCTAAGGCTGCACATCTTTACAGGGAGTTTCTTCCCGTAAGAGATTCACTTATGTCGGCTGGTACTGCAGAGCAGTTAAATGAATTGAATACTCTTTACAAGGTTGATGAATTAACTTTAGAAAAGAAGCTTGCAAACAATCGTCTGTTTTTTGCATTGCTATGTGCTTTGCTACTACTTTTTATTTTGATAATTTATATAATCTATACCCGCCGCCTGCGTCTTAAAAACCGTGTTTTGTTTGATACTATTGTTCAGTCTGAAAAGGCACAGACTTTGCTTTGGGATAAAATGACTCAAAAACCCGAGTCTCAACTTGAGTCTGATGAGATTTTATTTCGTCAATTGTGTAAACTTATGACTCAGGAGCAATTGTTTAAAGATACAGATTTGAAGAGGGAAGTACTGGCATCAAGATTGAACACAAACCGTACTTATCTGGCAGATGCAGTTAAAAAATATGCAGACGGGGTAACAGTGCTGGAATTTATAAATAGTTACAGGTTGCGTTATGCAGCCGGCTTGCTAACCAACAATCCTTCTTTACCGGTTAGTGATGTTGAGTACGAATCTGGTTTTAATTCACGAAGTACTTTCAGTAGATTGTTTCGCGATTTTTATGGTATGTCGCCTTCTGAATACAGGGCGATTTCGAGAGAAAAGCAAGTAAACTAAAGTCGTCTTTCTAAAATTTTTAGCCACTAAGCAATAGCCTGGTGGTTTTTTTTATGTCTGAAAACCACGCCTTTGCGCACATGGGACAATGTTTTGCGCCTATGGCTCATCTCTTTTTCGGGCTACAAATACATTTGCTGCATAATCACAAATACGAGATATGCTGACTGCTCATTGGGTTTATATTTCAGAAGGGGAAAATGGTAAAATTATTACTGGTATTTCCTCTGAAATTGATAGAAATCTGTCGGTGGTATTGGCTCGGGGTGATAGGGTGGTTTATCTGCGCAGCTTTAATGCACCTATAGATGCATTGGCTCATAAGCATCTTTTAGACTATTTGTCAAAAGACTCGGTAAGGCACCTTATTCGCAAAGAGAGATTAAAAACAGATGTGAGATTTAGTATGATAAAATCTTTTATAGTATGCCAAAAAAAGTAATACAGTTGACAAAGTTTTCAAGTGCACTAGAAATGAAGTGTCAGAGAGGTAATCTCGTTACCGGATTTTCTTATCTGGAAAGACCTGCCGGATATAAGCATCATGACAATGAGCTTGATCACTTTTATATTATTTTTTTGATTTCAGGTAAACTAAAGCTTTCATCATCATTGTTTTCTGACCAGGTTGTTGAAGATGGGCAATCAGTGCTGATACCACAAGGATATAGCCTTGATATTGAAGTTATCTCAGCTGCTCGTTTTTTGATTTTTGTTTTTGATACACCAATGATTAAAACAGAGGTAAGAATGCTTCGTCATATTTGCCAACGAGCATATAAAACTGAGTATCGTTTTGTTTCACTCTCTCTGCCTGAAAGAATTAAAGAGCTGGTTAGATTTATTGTTCACTGTATGAAAGATCATAAAATTTCAAATATGAGTTTTTATGAGCAAATGAATTCTGTGATTTTTAATACTATAGTGTCGTACTATGACTGGAATACGATTTCCGATTTTTTTCATGCACTTCTTGACAGTAAGCTCGATTTTAAATCTTTTGTGTTGAACAATTTCCTGGAGGCAGAGCGAAATGTTAACTGTCTTATAGCTCTTTCAGGTATGCCTGAAAGTACTTTTCATAAACGTTTTAAAGAGGAGTTTGGTACTACTGCCAAACAATGGATTTTAGCCCGAGAAGCTGAATTTATTTATACGGAGGCAAAAGCCAAAGATGTTACACCTGCCATATTGATGGAAAAACTAAAGCTTAGCAATTTTAATCAATTACGCCTTATTTGTAAGAAATATTTCGGCTGTTCGCCTGTGGAATTTATTGAAAGAAGACAAAATGAGCATTTAAGAGCTTTGCCAGAGTGGGATTATGCTATGTCATTAGAAAAAGTTGATTATTGTGTAACGTCCTGATTTGTGATTTAGTTAAGATTGGAGTTAGAGAAAACGTATGTCTTTAGAAAGAAAACAACACTGCATTAAGTCTTATCATTCTTTACCTGCAACTTATTTTTGACTGTCATTTAGAGTGGTTTAGAAATTACTATAACTAAAAATATGAAGATTAAACATTTTTTTCCCCTGTTACTGTTGTCTGTCTTTTGCTTTAGCCTTAATGCTCAGGTGAAGGATACGGTTGAGACAAAAAATGCTGGTAGTGGCTGGTATGTTGGTTTGAGTGGTAGTGCAGCGTTTGGCAAATGTACTTTCAATTCTTTTGGTACAAATAAAACTAATGTAGGGCAAATGGCCGGAGTTTTTGGTGGATACAGGTTTAATGAGATATTTTCTGTTGGTGGTCTGGTAAAAACGGGTATAGTGAAACTTTCTGTTGCTGATAATGATTTTAATGCTGACTACTGGTTGGGAAATGATATGGTTAGGTATTATGCTCCTGTTGTTGATATGGAGGGTTGGGATTATAGTAACTTAACGAGCAGGGTTAGTACTTTGAGCTTTGGTCTGCAGGGTAATGTGAATATTGCAGACTGGTTTACTGCAAACAGACGTTTTAGACTTGAGGTTTCGCCAGTTGTTTCTGCGGTTTTAACAAAAGCCCGGTTTGTAACTATCGATAAAAAAGAGACTGTGATGAGGCACGATGCTCAGTGGCATTTTGGTCCGGGTGGTGAGCTAATGTTGGGGTATCGTGTCTCTGATAATATTGAACTTGATGTTTACGGTACTTTTACTCATCTCATTGGTGGCAGGTATGACCGCATACCGGTTCATTATTCTAATAGCAATTTTATTTATGAGAGTGGGTTGAAAATTACAAGAAACTTTTGAAGTAGGGGAGATTAATAAATGAAAAATAGACTATACAATATACTACCGTGTCTTTTAATGTTGATGTTTGCGGCTTGTGAAAAAGAGCCTGTAAATAGTGATCATGGTATTTCGGCAGAACTTAGCTGGGCTGATGATGCTGACAAGGGTAGAATTATAAATGATGCTAATGTCTGGATTTATAATGCTGAAGGCAATCTTGTGTCGAGGAAACATTATAATACAAAGTATGAGGTTGCTCTGGATATAATACCTGTTGATGCTGGTGACTATACTGTGGTAACGGCTGTAAACTTCGTGGTTCCATTTACTATTGACGAAGGTCGTACTTTGTCTGGTCTTATTCAAAAACTTAATCAGCCTGATGCATCACCTGAACATGCTCATTATAGTTTGACTGAGGTTAAGGCCGTGGCAGGCAGTAATGTACGTGCTAAACTTCCTTTGCGTCGTGTTATGGCTGAGTTGAGTATTGAGGTTGATGGTGTACCAAAAGGTACTGTACTAGAGGTTTCGATATTAAATATTGCTGATGGTATTGTGCCTTCCATAAAAGATGTTGATGATGTCTGGGGTAAAGCTACCAACAACAAGCTTAGTGTTTTACTAAAGCCTTTCACTTCTAAAAATGGTACAATAGAAACCGGTGTTGTAAGGCTTATGCCTACTGTGGGTAATGCTCAAAATACTTATCTGCGCTTTGTTTTTCATAAGGAGGATGGTAGTCTTTGTGTTTGTGAGGCCGAGGCTCCGCTAATGATGTCTGCAGGCAAGTATATACTTAAAATGAATTTTACTGAGCTTAAGCCTTTTATGAGTGTTGAGCCTGTAAGAATAAGTGATTGGGAAGAAGATTGGACAGTAAGTGGTGAAATATTTAATCCGGAAACGACAATATGAGAGCTTTAAGATTAATAATGTTTTTGCTGTTGCCGGCAGTGTTTGTGGCTTGTAATACCGATACCGAAACCGCACCTATACCAATTGAAATTGAGGCTTTGGTTGAAAATTTTGTTGCTATAGAAACCCGTTCGACTTTAGATGGAGTAGAGTGGGCTGATGTGAGAGAATTTTTTATGTATATAGAAAATCCTGCTGATCCGGCTTATAGTTATCAGCTTATTATGAGTGTGAATGGAAGTGTTTGGGCTGCAAAAGATCTTGATACAAAAGAGGTTAAAAAGATATATTTTAAAAATCAGACCGACCCTGTACGTATTAAAGCTGTTTACTGGAATGATGCTAGTTTTAAGAGTTTTGTCCAAAATCGTGTAAGTAATCGCTGGACATCTCCTTTTAATATTTTGCTTAGCAAAACGATAACACCACGCGTTCAGGATGTAGCAAGTAATGATCCGATAATAGTTAATAAGGTAATAGTGCCAAAAGACGACTGCCCTGATGGTTTTTTAAAACTCAATTTTAAACATCTATTTGCAAGAGTTAAGGTTACACTGGCATTTGATTTTAAAACCACTAGAAATCATTACTACGATATATATAGTCCCATTTCAAATTTTATGGTTGATGGTCTTGTAGTATGGGAATATATTGCCAGATATCCTAACTGGATTATATGTTCTGATGTAATAACCATACCTGATGGTTATCCTAAAAGTACAATTGATTGTGAAAGAGAGCAAAGTTGGGATGGTCTGGAAGGTATTACAAAATATGCTTTTATGGCTTTGCCGCAGTCGGTTTCGGATGGGGCTTTTAAAATCTCATTCGATTTTGAAGGGAGGAAATATGTATGGACATGTCAGGAAGAAAATTTTAATTTATATGGTAATACCCTGTACGACATAAAATTGTATATCGATACATCAACACCGTCAGGAGCTCCAAAGGTAATCGGTAAAATAGTAAAAGGAAAGTAAATATGATTATGTATAAACTAAGTATAATTGCTTGTATTTCAGTGTTTTTGACAGCTTGTCAACAGGATGATACTGAAATGCAAAAACCTGAATCTCAGGGAATGCAAATTGAGACATTTATCAATGAGGCTTTTGTAACAACCCGCACAAACCCTTTAGGAACCGAACTTGAACAAGAGCAGTTTAAAGAAGGTGATATAATTGCTGTGTCTTGTTATGAATGGATAAACAGAGCAAACAGAGAGTGGGTACATTTCAAAAAGATTGGCTCGGGGTGGTATCCTATAAATGGTAAGATTTTAAAATGGCCAGGAAATGCAGAGATGGCAACAGTAGATGCATATTATCCTGTGGAACATAGTAATGCTTTTGACGGATCTAACAATTCGTCATGGGATGATGTAAATTCCTCTTTTACTATACCCTGCGACCAAACAGGCACAAATGCGGACAATGGTATTGAATGGGCAGACAATATGACTTGCAGAACAGGTATAATGAAAGAAAATAAAGATTTGCCTGTAACAATAAATTTTAACAGACAAACTGCAAAAGTGAAGATTCGTATTACAGGTCTCGACCCACAATGGGATCCGGCCCAGGCCTGGGTTTCGATAGAGCATATCAGATTGGTATTAGATAATAACAGGTTACTGCACCCTTATAATGGTAGCGAACTATTCCTTAATAATGGAGAAGCAGTTTGCTTATTAAAACCTGCAACTACTCCAAATGCAACTTATGGCTATAAAGAAGAGTTTTGTTTAATAAATGTATATCCAACCAGAGGTAGCAAATCTAATAAGACTCCTATGAAAGTTGTGATTTACAATAGTTTTAAAAGAGGGGAAAGCTATACTTTAAACCTTCATGTTGGCAAGTCGCGAGCCTATGTGGAGAGCATTAGTCTGGATCCATGGGGGGCAAAAGTTGCAATAACTGATGCTGTTGGTGAGTTTTTACCAGTAATGATTGTAAAAGAAGGTCTGGCTCACATCTATCTGGACAGAGCAAAAAATGGTTATGCTCAGATTTCAGACTCAATAAGTTCTGCAGAAAATAAACACAGAGTACACGATCTTGTTTTTTATGGAAAGACTTCAGGTAAGTTGTCACTTGTGTCTGCAAATAATATGATAAAAGGTACAAAGGTCAGATCTTTAGATTTATCTCATGTTTCTGATCTTACAGAAATTGCTCAGTC
>CAZFUO010000073.1:0-2149 GCA_964522065.1 uncultured Bacteroidales bacterium
AAGCCCACAGCAAAAGATGCTATGGGCTTAGTAGAGCGGGAATAATATTGAATTTAGTAATGAAATACCCTCATAGATATAAGGTAAAGGCATTTTGAGGCGAAGAGTTTATATTCTTTGCTTTTGGTTTCGGAAATGTTGAGGGCGTTAATTATTTGTATGAGTTGATCGTTGGTGATGTTGGAAGTCATGATATCATCGGAGTCGGTGCATTGTAGTGTTTGGCAGTAACCGGAGTATGAGGCCAGTTACTGCGAGTTAAGGTTTAGCCGTTTGTGCCATGTTTGTTTATGCACAATCCTGACCATGGTTGTTTGTTAATGCAAAGATACGAAGGGCTAATCGATTGGGAAAGAAAGAGTAAGGATTCGTCGTTAAATATGAACACAATGAAAACACTTGAAAGAACTCCCGGGATTTTGTTTTATACTAATACTTTGCAAACTTTCCGCGGATACTTTTCAAACCTTCCGCGGATACTTTTTCGGGTGTGGTTTTTGTTTTTTACCCCGTCCTAATAAGCACAATTACAGATAACTACAAGCCTTTAAACTGTACAAAAATCGTGTCACTAAATACACCAAGAATCATTTTTTTCGATGACTATTTTGGTAAGCAGCATACTGAAGCTTTCAGTGTTTACAAGAAATTGTCAGAGCAGGAAAGAATTAAAGCCAGGGAGAAAGTGAAGCGGTTAATGCCGGGAGATACATAAGTATTCGCAAATTGTCGATTTATTACGTTCCATTTTAACTTTATTTACCTCCGACTAAATATTATTTACTCTTTTTGCACATTTATTGAAAATTGGTTATATATTTGCAACATCAAACAACAACGATATGCTACCAACATCTTGTCCCAGTTGCCAATCGCAACTTCAGGTAAAGTGCCTAAAATGCACCAATTGTGAAACCGAGGTTTCGGGTTCTTACGACCTACCATTATTGGCGACTCTTTCTGAAGCCGATCAAGCCTTCATATTGCGCTTCGTAAAAAGCAGCGGCAGTCTCAAAGAAATGGCTGCTCAAATGAAGCTGAGTTACCCGACTGTACGTAATCTATTAAACGACATCATCGAAAAATTAGAAAAACATGAAAAGTAAGTCATTCAATATGCTGTTCAATCCATACATCCGCATTGCAGGTTGGCAGGCACTTGCTATTGGTTTGATATTTATGGCATTAACCGGCATTCTGGGTGCATACAGCGATGTTGCATTCGATGGTGTACTTGACATGCACCTTTTTGAAATCACCCTTACACAATCTTTTGCATATTTGGGACTTGGATTGTTCAGCCTGGTTTTAGTCATGTGGATTGTCGGCTTACTTCTGTCTAAAGATTTTCGGTTTATAGACATTCTTGGCACCATGACCCTGGCCAAAGCACCGTTTTTAATTTTGTCCATTGCAGGTTTTTTCACCACTGCACCCAAATTGGAAAACATCATGTCAAACCCCTACATGGTGTTTCAAAATGTATCCTTTATGATAATGCTATTTCTGTCAACTGTGGTAATAATCTGGAACATAATCCTGATGCACAATGCCTTAAAAACTTCCTGCAACATCAAAGGGAACAAACTGACAATAGCCTTTATTGCAGGATTGATTTTGTCTGAAATCTTATCTAAAGTCTTAATATACAATTTAGTATGAAAAGAAACATATTTATATTCACCTTGCTTTTAACAACACTTCATGTCATGGGCACAGACCTAACCGGTACCTGGAACGGTACGTTAAACATACAAAACCAATCTATGCGGTTTGTCCTGCATTTGAGCAAGGACGCATCTGGATATAAAGCCGTTATGGACAGTCCCGACCAGGGAGCAAAAGGCATTCAAATGAGTCATGTAACACTCAAAGACTCTGTACTGACAGTAGAGCTGCGCATTGCTCAAATGAAATACGAAGGTAAAATTGACAACAACACTATTAACGGGCAATTTTCACAGGCAGGACTAAGCGCTCCACTCGTTTTGACAAAAAGCAGTGCAACAGAGGCTCAGGTAAAAACTGCCGCGGTTGAAACTAACGCCTTTCAATCGGAACAACCTGTAGTGTTGGAAACAAAAAAAGGAAAAATTTTTGGCACCATAAGTACACCAAAACCATTTAAAACCTGCCCCATTGCCCTAAT
>CAZFUO010000073.1:2249-10164 GCA_964522065.1 uncultured Bacteroidales bacterium
TTTTTGGCACCATAAGTACACCAAAACCATTTAAAACCTGCCCCATTGCCCTAATCATAGCCGGATCAGGTCCAACTGACAGAAACGGGAACAACCCGACGATGACCAATGATGCCTATAAAAAAATAGCCTCAGCATTAGCTAAAAGCGGAATCGCTTCGTTGCGATATGACAAAAGAGGCATTGCGGAAAGTGCAGCTGCAGTCGAAAACGAAGCCGATTTAATTTTCTCAGACTATGCATCGGATGCAACAAGCTGGATTGAATGGCTAAGAAAAGATAAAAGATTTACCAAAATCGTTGTTGTCGGACACAGTGAAGGTTCACTCATAGGCATGATGGCAGCCGACAAAGCGGATGGTTTTATTTCCATAGCAGGTGCAGGAAAGTCTATTGGAGATATTCTAAAAGAACAACTGCGTACACAGCCCCAATCTATGCAAGATCAGGCAAGCATTCTCATTGATTCCCTATCAAAAGGACTTAATGTACACAATGTTTCACCCGAACTTCAACCACTTTTTCGCCCAAGCATACAACCATATATGATGTCCTGGCTAAAACTCAATCCACAAACCGAACTAAAAAAGTTAAAAGTGCCTGTCATGATAGTTCAGGGAACAACAGATATTCAGATTGGTGTTGAAGATGCTAAACTATTGGCCAAAGCAAAGCCCGAAGCCAAACTTCTCATCATTGAAAAAATGAATCACATTTTAAGAACAGTCGATGGCGACAGTGCAGCCAACCTCAGCACCTACAACAATGCGTCATTACCCCTTTCAGAAGGCTTAATATCAGGTATCTCCGAATTTATACTAAAGAAATAAGATTTCAACTCACCCCCCTATTCTTTCAGGTTCAAAGAATTCTAATTCCAAGAACCAGCCACTGTAAATACCTTTGAGAAAAAAAACAATGAATCTAAAAATTCAACTGATTATTTTATCAATAATCACACTAATCTCAACAGGTATAAATGCAAAAACAAACTGGATAACTGACACTGTTTATATAAAAGGCAATGTCATAAACTTCAATAAACTGACGGACAATAAAACAGTGCAGTTTTATTTCAAAAATGATCTGACAAATAGAAAGGGTCAAAATATTTACACAGCAAAGATTGATGATAGAGGCGGTTTCGGAATGAAAGTACCGGTCATGTTTTCGCTGGATTTTACGATAGACTATAAAAGCCACCAAAATTTTATTTGCGCCCCCGGTGACAGCCTGTGCATTGAGGTTGAAAACAATAAAATAAATGTAGCAAATGGCACAAGAAAAGTTGATAATGAGCTATTAAAAAAATTCATACAAAACCTGCCAAACAAAAAACATTACGACGAAACCAGGGACTTTGCTTTAACTCAAAAATTACCAGATGACTTCAAGGACTATATTGAACATAGAGAATTTGAGTTTAAGACTTATTGGGATGGTTTTAAAAAAGCAAACAAAACAACCTCCTTCTTTAATGCATGGGCCGATGATTACATAAAATACGAAACACTTTCAGATTTAATGATTTATCCATCATGTTACGCCCGGGAACATTCAATTGAAATGGATTCATTGAAGTTGCCAAATGACTATTACGACTTTTTAGATAAGACAGACATTAATGACTTAGCTTTTATTACCGGTGCACATGCTGACTTTCTTGCTCTATACCAACGTTGGCTTATAGAATATCCGGTGGACTCTGCAAAATCAGCTGAACATCATTTTTGTAATGAAAATATTATTGCCGGAGGAAAAATCCTGCTAAAAATGATTCTTCAAAAATCTAGCGGTTTCACTAAAGAACTTGCCCTTACAAGATTTTATCTGGATGCCATTGAAGGCAAACAATTAATAGAATTCGAAGAATTGTACGATTCTACTTTGATTACCTATCCATTTTTCAAAAACATTATAACCGAAAAACACTCAGATTTGAAAAAATACATGGCTAATCAAATTACGGTTGGAGCAAACCTAAGATCTATTAACGACACAATAATAACAAAATACACAGGAAAAGTAATTTATATCGACTTTTGGGCTCCCTGGTGCAGTCCTTGCATGGGAGAAATGCCATTTTCAAAACAATTACAGGAAGAGTTTAAAAATAAGGATGTTGTTTTTTTATATCTTGCCAGTCGATGTACAGAATCATCCTGGAAATCAACAATTGCCAACGAAAAGATAACAGGCGAACATATACTCCTCACCAAAGATCAGTACGCAACACTGGCTTCAGAATTTGGCATCACAGGTATCCCCCACTATGTTCTTATCGATAAAAATGGTAATATTGTGTCGAAAAGCGCACCAAGACCCAGCCAGAAAGCAAAAATTGCTAAATCAATAAACGATCTACTATGAATGAATCTATCAACTTCATCGAATTACTCCGAAACCGCATAGACGATTTAGCATCTATATTTCTAACTTCAGTTGTGTTTATTTCTGCCTATTACTGGCTGTACTACAAACTAGTCAGGAAAATAAGGTCAATATTTATACTTAGAAATTTGGTCGGATTGATACTTCTTTCAATCTATTCGGTTTACTACTTTGTCCTACTTTATGGAAAAATATACTATCAATTGAATGAATCTTCAGAATCAATAGAACCATATATTCAATCGTACATTTACTTAGTCATAAGTATAGCTATCTGCTTTAATCTCTACTATCTGATTACCCACAAGGTAGCAAAGTCAAAATGGTCAATAGCTTACAGATATGCAATATTTTTCATATTGGTGATTGTAGCTCTTACGGGAAGCAACTTGCCGGTTTATGAATCATTTTATTTTAGAAACTTACCTTTATACTCTTTGATTTCAATAATTGTTATAACAATAGACGCCGGTTGTAGCTATGTAGTCCGTTTGCAGCAAATTAAAATTAAAGAAAAAGAACTGGAAAAGCTTAACCTTAAAAATCAGCTTATCCAGGCCCAACTTGATGCACTCCACGCCAAGATAAACCCCCATTTTCTTTATAACTCACTTAATTCAATAGCAGGTTTAGCTTTGACTGATGGTAATAAAACCCGTAAAATGGCCATTTCGCTTTCAAAGTTTTTTCGATACAGCATCAATCGTGAAAGCAGTAACTTTTCAAATCTAAAAGAAGAACTTGAAATTGCAGAGACTTATCTTGAAATTGAGAAAGTCAGATTTGAAGAGCTTTTGAATTTTAAAATTATAACAAAAGAGAATCTTGAAAAATTAGAAGTACCTCGTTTTATACTTCAACCACTGGTAGAAAACGCTGTTAAACACGGTCTGAAAGGTAACAACAATGTTTTATTAATCGAAGTTAATGTCAGTCATGAAAACAATAAGCTATCTTTGTCAGTACAGGACAATGGCTTACCATTTCCTGACGATATTCAGCCAGGTTATGGACTAAATAGTGTTTATGAGAAACTAGATTTGCTTTTCCCCGAAAAATATGAAGTAATAATTTCAAATAGCCCGGTTAAACAAATCAAAATAATTATTGAGACAAATATATGAACAGCATATTTACAGCAATTATTGTCGATGATGAAAGGCCGGCACGATTAATGCTAAGTAGTCTGTTGGAAAAACATAAAAATACTATAAACATAATTGGTCAGGCCTCAAACGGTAAAGAAGCCATAAAACTTATTGAAGAGAGCAAGCCGGATATTGTTTTTCTGGATATACAAATGCCTGATATGAGCGGTTTTGAAGTTTTGAACAATATAAGCAACAATCCTATAATAATCTTTGTAACTGCCTTTGATCAATATGCAATAAATGCATTTGCAGAAAATTCTATTGACTACTTATTAAAGCCTGTTGAAGAAGAGCGTTTGGAAAAAAGCATACAAAAATTACTAAGCTTGGGAAAAGCACAAAAAGCTATTGATTTAAAATCTATTCAGGAAGCTTTCAATCAGTTGCAACCCAAAAAAGACATAACAGCGTTACCAATCAAAATCGGACATAAAATAATTCTTATAAGGTTGGCCGAAACCGCATACTTCAAAACATCAGACGGTTATACTTCGCTATACACTACTGCAGGCAAAGAGTACATTACTGACCTTAGCCTGCAGGAATTAGAAGAAAAATTACCTGACAATTTTATTAGAGTTCAAAAATCTTATATAGTTAACAAGAACAATATTAAAGAGATACAACGCTATTTTAACAACCGCCTTATACTCTTTCTGGACGATATCAACAATACAAAGATTACTTCAGGCACCAACTATATTACTCAAATCAGGAAAGAGTTGGGGTTATAGTCAGCAGTTTTGTACAATTTTAACATGAAATTATAGTTACAATTATTGTTAATATTATTTCATTTTCTCAATCTTATACTATAATAATCATTCACAAAAAAATCAAAACCATGAAAACAATTCTAAAAATCACTCTGGTCATACTAACTATGTCTTTGATTGCTTGTAATAATGAAGAAAGTATTCAGGTCGTAAAAATGCGGATAAACCATTTCCAACAACCTGTAAACCATAATGAATGGTTTTCAGGATTATCTTATATCTATCAGGAAGGTGAAAGTATTGGAGGTAGCTCCTGGAATGAATTGGAAAATTCAATTTCCGGATTTGATTATGAGTTAGGATATATCTATGATATTGAAGTAAATAAAGAAACTATTGAGAATCCGAGGATGGATGAAAACGGAATCAAATACTCTCTGAAAAAGATTGTCTCAAAAACCAAAGTGCCTCTGGATACCAAATTTAATATTACTCTTTCAAGAAAATTCAGTTCTGGATTTGAAGCTTATATCTCAAAAAATGAGCTTTCTGAGTATAAATTAATGTTGCAAACAAAAGTAGATTGTGGCGAATTATCTAATACGCTCGATGAGTACATCTTAAACAAAAAGGCATTAATTGGAGAATTCACTCATGTTGATAAGCAAACAATAAAGCTTATTAAGTTAGAAGTAACAGACTAGACTACAAAAAAATCTTAAAATATGGCTCCTAAAAGAATATGTTGTAAAAACATGTTAAAAAACATATTTTTTCGCTCAAATATTTGCAAATATTAAAAACGCCCATTATCTTTGTACTGTGTTTTTCATGGTATTAGATTTAAGGTTAAGGAAGATTGGTTATCGTGAGATAACCTTCTTTTTTTTGTACCAATTCCAACCAAAATCACCTTTTCTTCTCGGTCATAAACTTCCAGAACCTTACAGGCATATGTTGCTTTTGCAACTTTAGATTCAGTCTTTCCTTTATTGTAAGTTTTTCAACATAAGATTTCCAGAGATCCTGAAAATCGACTTCGCTATCTTCAAGCATTTCGGGACTAAGCTCACCATTTGTAAACTGTGGTGCATCATCAAAAGAAAATTCTTCAACCTTTTTAAGATCGAAGTAAAACCCATAAGATCTTACAGTATCATAAACAATCCATTTTTGATTGGAAAATCTGTAATAAAAATACTCCAGTGTTAGTGGGATTGCGTTGTACTTTGGATTTATAGGAGCAAAATAGATGCCGTCAGCGGTTTTTCTAAATCTTACAAACTGACAAACATGTTCAGCCTCACGATTTACCGATTTTGCCAGTTTTAGCATAGCCAGCACATCTTCATCTCCAAAATCGGTTTCAATTGATGCTTTGCTGTCAAAGCTTTTTTTAATAAATCTGAAAAGTAACAAATCAGAGCCTTCTTCTTCAGACAGCCAAACAGCCTTCACCATTTTTTGAGCTCCGGCAGATAATTTCTTTTCAAGCCCCTTCCAGACCCTTGTAGACTTGCCAGTATCAGACACTACGCTAACTTCGGTTTCGGTAAAAAGAGGTAAAGAAGAATCAATACCGATAAGTGCATCGGGGAATAGCTTTTTATCGTAAGCTTCAAATACAACAGAAAGCAAACCGTCAAAGGTTTTATCATATCTGAAGACTACCATCACTCAGGAAATTGAAGAGTCAATTGATTTAGAGGTTGTACTTTTCCTGAATGTTTTTTAACGGTTAAGACCTGTCTGACATATTCAGGGCTTGCCTCATGTACAGTAAAAGTTGAAAGTTGATGACAAGTTATAAAATACCTTGCCTTTTTCATTACAACCCCAATATTTTTCAATTTGTCGGCATCAAGCTTACCATGCCTTCTGGCCATGACAATTAGTTTTGCAGATTTAACCCCAATACCGGGGACCCTCAAAATCTGAGCATAGTCTGCCCTGTTTATATCGACAGGATAAAACTCCGGATGCCTCAAAGCCCATGAAAGCTTAGGATCTATTGTAAGGTCCAAATCGGGAAACCGCTCATCGACAATCTCATTTACATTAAACTGATAAAACCTCATTAACCAGTCAGCCTGATAAAGCCGGTTTTCTCTGACAAGTGGTGCCTGCTTTAATGCCGGTAACCTTTTATCATACTCGTTAACAGGTATAAAACCGGAATAATAAACCCTCTTAAGGCTTTCCTGAGTGTAGAGAGATGAGGCAAGCGTCAAGATTTGCCTGTCACTCTCGGGAGTTGCGCCAATAATCATCTGAGTGCTCTGACCTGCCGGAACAAATCTTGGAGCTGAACGAATGGTACGTTTCTCTTCCAGATATTGAGTAATGCCTTGCTGAATAGCCTTCATCGGCTGAAACACACTTTTAAAATCTTTTTCGGGTGCCAGCAGTTTAAGATGCTGTTCAGTAGGGATTTCTACATTCACACTCATCCTGTCAGCATAAAGCCCAGCCTCATTTATAAGTTGTTGAGATGCTCCTGGTATAGCCTTAACATGTATATAACCATTGTATTTGTGCACAACACGAAGATCTTTTACAACTTTCATCATCCTCTCCATTGTATAATCCGGATTATTTATAACACCCGAACTCAAAAACAGACCTTCTATATAATTACGCTTATAAAATTCAAGAGTCAGATTAACAAGCTCTTCGACAGTAAAGGTGGCTCGCTTTATATCATTACTACGCCTGTTAATACAATAAGCACAGTCATAAATACAGTAGTTGGTTAGCATTATTTTGAAAAGCGAAACACAACGACCGTCTTCAGTAAAGCTGTGACAAATACCCCAGCCCTTGGTACTGCCCAGTTGACCGGGAGTACCTTTTCTGGTAGTGCCACTAGATGCACATGAAACATCGTACTTTGCAGATTCTGCAAGTGTATTTAACTTCTCTAGAACAAGATCATTCATAAATCATTTTTCTGGTCATTCCACCATCAACTCTAATTTCTTCACCATTTATAAAATCATTCCCCTCATTACACAAAAACAAGGCTATCCTTGCAACATCTTCAGGCACTCCTACCCTTCCTGAAGGGTGTTGCAAATGGTCACGTTCAGAAAGGACAGCGGTTTCGTCTGTATTAATCCAACCGGGAGATATACAATTAACGGTAATACCGCTTCCTGATAACGAAACCGCGAGTGCATGAGTTAATGCAACAATGCCTCCCTTAGATGATGCATAGGCTTCGCTGTTGGGCTCTGACATAATAAAACGTGTAGATGCAATATTTATAATTCGACCATAATCGCCTTTTTTGTGAACCTTTGCAAATTCTCTCGAAAGGATAAAAGGAGCTCTGAGATTGACGGCAATCACTTCATCAAAATCATCAATACTACAATCAGTGAGTTCTGTAAACCTGCTTATACCTGCATTGTTCACCAGAATATCACAAACTCCCCAAACAGTCTCTAACCTTTCGAACATAGCCACTATCTCGTCATGATTGGTAAGATCTACCTGAGTTATAATGAGATTGTCTGCATTTTCAATTTTAGTGCATAATTCTGATTGTAAACTTTCAAGCCCTGAGATATCGATATCAAGAGCACAAACTTTTACGCCTGCATTTATAAAAGCCTTAGCTAAATGCCTCCCAATGCCATTTGCGGCACCTGTAAT
>CAZFUO010000074.1:0-10070 GCA_964522065.1 uncultured Bacteroidales bacterium
CCTGGGGGGGTTCGCAGGGAGCTGGCCGTATAGGACTTACCCGGGCACAAAAGTATATAAAATTACCACTTCTGCAAAGGGGGTGAGCAAAAAAAGTGTATTTTTGTGTAAATTTTTTTTGTTCAATATGGAAGCAAACATCAGTTCGGTGAGATTAAAATACAGATATGCAGCAAATTATGGCCTTATTTTAGGGGGTTATATTGCAGTATTTTATTTCTTACAAATTTTATTCAGCAATAGTACAGTGATTAACCTTGTAAGTTCAGTAGCACAGCTGGCAACTCCGGTGGTATGTTACTTTATTACAAAGTCTTACAGAGACAAAGCACTGGGCGGTTTCATTAAATTCGGGCAGGCATGGAGCTTTGGCATATGGTTGTTCCTGTTTGCCGGCCTTATAATGTCGGTGGTATATTTCATACATTTTCAAATAATAAATCAGGATTTCATAGCAGATATGTACAACGAAAGCATGCTTTTGTTTGAAAAAATCAATTATCCAAAAGAAAGTCTTGACCTAATTGCCAAAAATGGACCACCAACTACTTACGAAATGATTATATCTTATTTGTTCGGATATATAATACTCGGGGCCATTCTTTATATTTTTATCAGTCCACTGGTAGTCAGAAAAAATAACGACGAAAATATTGGTTCAGATAAATACGAACCTTACAAGGATATTAACAAAGATATTGAAACAAAAGAATAACAGATATGGATATAAGTGTTGTTATACCATTATATAACGAGGCAGACTCATTAAATGAGCTTTTTGAATGGATAAAAAAAGTCATGAACAAAAACTCATACAGTTATGAGGTTATTTTTGTAAATGACGGTTCTACTGATAATTCATGGGATATTATAAAGAAGTTGCAGGAAAGCAATCCGGAGGTAAAGGGGTTGAAATTCAGACGCAACTACGGAAAATCGCCTGCCTTATATTGTGGGTTTAACAAAGCTGAGGGCAATGTGGTAATAACTATGGATGCCGACTTGCAGGATAGTCCTGAGGAAATACCTGAATTGTACAAAATGATTACAGAAGAAAAGTACGATTTGGTTTCGGGATGGAAAAAGAAAAGGCATGATGGTAAATTTACCAAAAACCTGCCATCAAAACTTTACAATGCAACGTCCAGGGCTATAACAGGTATTAAGCTTCACGATATGAACTGCGGGCTTAAGGCATATCGTAAGGATGTTATTAAAAACATTGAAGTTTACGGTGAGATGCACAGGTATATACCTTTTCTGGCCAAAAATGCAGGCTTTAACCGTATTGGTGAAAAAGTTGTAAAACATCAGAAAAGAAAATACGGCGAAACCAAATTTGGCATGAACAGGTTTGTGAATGGGTATCTTGACCTTATCACTTTGTGGTTTCTGAATAAATTTGGTAAAAAACCTATGCACTTTTTTGGACTGGTAGGTAGTCTGATGTTTTTTATAGGTTTTGTGGCTGTGGTTACTGTAGGTGTAACAAAGTTGATTGCTTTGACTAATGGTATTCCTGCAAGATTAGTTACTGAACAGCCTGCTTTTTATATATCGCTTACATTTATGATTTTGGGAACACTATTGTTTCTGACCGGTTTTATTGGCGAACTTATAGCAAGAAACTCTCCTGAAAGAAACAACTACATTGTTGAAGAAGATGTATAAGATTTTAATTCCCTTTATTGCTATTATCCTGGCATCGTGTAACAACTCAGGTTGTTATGAGGAAACTGATGTTAAGGTAGTTTGCAGTTTTTTTTATCCGGAACAAAACTCTAAAGTTGAGATAGACAGTGTTTCGGTATGGGGTGTCGGCAGTGACTCTCTTATTTACAAAAACAAGGCACTTAAAACTATTGAGCTCAAACTAAATCCTAAGGCCACACAAACTGACTTCGTATTTCAGGCTGTTGCCAATGGGTATGTTTTTAGAGATACATTAAGCTTTATTCATTCTAACCATCCATGGTTTCAGTCTATGGAATGCGGAGCTATGATGTTTAATACAATAGATACTTGCCTGACTACAGGAAGAATATTTCGTTCAGTCGAAATAACAGAACCGGAGGTAACAAATTATGCAAAGGAGAATATCATTTTTAATCTTTAAATATCTTACTGTTTTTGCATTTATAGTATCGTTTACTAAAATGCATGCAGCAGATGAAAAAAAACCTGAGGTATTTGTTCCACTATATCAGGGTATAAACATTGGGGTTGAGCTAACTCAGCCTGCAATGAGTCTATTTACTAAAAGCGGGGGTTACTCTGTAACGGCAGACGTCAATCTGAAAAACAAGGTTTTGCCTGGTATTGAGCTGGGGGTTTACGGTTTTGATAAGACATCTGAAGCAGGGGTTAATTTTAAGGCTACAGGGCCGTTTATGAAAATCGGGGCAAAAATGCCTTTGACTGTAAACGGTAAAAAAGCTGAAAATATGTTTTTTGTTGGCTTGAATTATGCGGTTTCCTACTTTAAATACGATTTGTACAACGTAACTATACCAAACGGATATTGGGATGGCTTAACAACTGACCTTACTGACGAAAAAAGTCTGACAGGATGGGTTGAAGGTATTGCCGGATTGAGGGTAAATGTAATTGGTCCCTTTGCATTGGGATGGTCTGTTGTTTATAAATCGGTTTTACATAGTTCTGATAACATTCACGGCAATGCTCCGTATATACCCGGTTATGGTCTGAATGTAAAACCAAATCTTTCAGTTAACGCTTATTTGTATTACAGATTACCATTTTAAAAACTATGAAACACTTTAAAGGTATCCTGCAAGTTGTTGCAATCTGTTTGATTGCAATAACTCTTTTTTCATGCAAAAAAGAAAAGTATCACTTTAATGAAGGCTATGTTTTCGGAACCGTGTATCATTTTACATATCTCTCTGACAGAGACCTTCAGCAGGATATTGAAAAAGAATTAAAGAAATTTGACCTCTCACTTTCTACCTTTAACGATAAATCGACAATCTCAAAAATAAATACAGGCACTCAAAAGGCCTTTTATCTTGGAGATGACATCTGGGCACTTAATGTATTTAAAAAGAGCCTGGAGTTTTCTGAAATGACAGACGGGGCTTTTGATATTACTGTTGCTCCTCTGGTTAATGCGTGGGGTTTTGGTTTCGACAAAAAAGAAAATGTAACTGAAAGCCTTATTGACAGCATATTGCAATTTACCGGCTACAAACTTGTAAGTATTAAAAACGACACGCTATACAAGGCTGATACCAGAATAATGCTTGACGCATCTGCTATTGCAAAAGGATATTCTTGTGATGTTGTTGCTGATTTGCTTGAAAGCAAAGGGATAAAAAATTATCTGATAGAAATAGGTGGCGAAATGGCAATAAAGGGCATTAATCCTAAAGGCGAAACCTGGAAAATCGGTATAAGTACCCCTACTGACGACAGTACTTCACTTAATAACGACTGGCAGGAAAAACTGACAATTACTGATAAATGTGTTGCAACTTCAGGAAATTACAGGAAATATTACATTAAAGACGGTAAAAAATATGCTCATACTATTGATCCGAAATCTGGATATCCTGTACAGCATTCAGTACTAAGTGCAACCGTTATTGCAAACGATTGTCTTACTGCAGATGCTCTGGCCACTGCATTTATGGTTATGGGTGTCGAGAAAGCTCAGGAGCTGGCTGAAAAGCTGCCCGATGTTGATGCAATGTTTTTATGCTCTGGTGATAGCAATAAAACTGTTGTCAAAGTGACATCTAATATGTCTAAATATATGCTCAAATAAGAATTCTCATTTTTGAATAGTTTTCTCTGAATTCTTTTGGCGTAACTCCTTTTCTTTTTTTAAACAGCCTGTTAAAATTTGACAGGTTATTAAATCCGCAATCGTAACAGATTTCAGCTATAGTCTTGTTTGTATCGACCAGATATCTTGATGCTATACCCAATCTCAGATCATTGAGATACTCTATATAGTTTTTACCTGTTCTTTTTTTCATGAATCGGCTGAAAGAAACCTCAGACATGTTGACATATGCAGCAACATCAGAAAGATGTATATCTTTTCGGTAATTTTCATGCATATAGTTAATCATCTTCTGCACCCTCCTGCTCTCTGAAGAATCATCTTTATTTACAAAATAACTGCTGCTGAGTATCCTTGAGTCTTCGTCCAGAGATAGCTCGTGCAAAATCTTGAATAGTTCTATTACCGAATAAAAGCCATCCTGAATGGAATTTAAAGAGTACAGACTAAGTTTAATTTTCTCTATTGCAGGTTTAGAAAAAACCAGACCTTTTTTTGCATTTTCAAGCATTATATCTATAGAATGAAATTGCTTTTTGCTAAGTAGAGATTTTAGCAAAAGATCTTTCTGAAATTGTATTGTAATTTCCCTGATTTCCTTAGACTGACATTTATAATTCATCCAGGCATGCTCAAGACTATCATTGGCAATAAGGCAGAGTTCGAGATCATCAATTTCTTCTATAGAATCACCAACAACTCTCTGTGCTCCCTTACCATTCTCAATAAAATTAAGTTCACACTCAGGATGTATATGTACAGGGTATGTAAACTCCGTCTTTGTTCTCTTAAAAATGACAAAGCAATCTTCTTCTGACAACGGAGTTACTTCCCTGAAAATATTTGATGTTTGCATAAATCTATTCTTTAATATTGCCTTTTCTGATGGCAGTTCTGCTTATAAGACCCCATTCTTTTATAACTTCATCCGGCCATCCACCTTTAGATGATGCATCTTTTGTAAGCATAGAGCAGGTTTCACTTTTATCTGACAAAGACCAGACAACCCAACTTATTTTTTTTGCTTCCATCCAGTTAAGAAATGCAGGCCACTCTTTATAGTCAATAGGGCCATCTCCTGTAGCTTCCATTCCGGCGCATTCTGATACAAATACAGGGAGTCCGGCTGCCATAACCGAATCGGTACGATCTCTCAGCCACTGCCTGTGAGTGCCTGCATAAAAATGCATAGTGTACATTATATTGGAGAAACCTTCAATACGATCTGCAGCTGCTAATTGTATTTCCTGATCCCATCTTGGCGAACCTATTAAAATTATATTTGTGCTGTCTATAGCTCTGATTGTAGAAATTACCTCTACAGAATAGTCTTTAACCTCTTTCCAGCCATAAGTATCGTCGGGTTCGTTATAGATTTCATAAATAACATTGGGCACTCCTTTGTACTTTTCTGCCATTTGAGTGAAAAATGTTTTTGCTTCATTAAGATGAATTTTATGGCTATGAAAGTCAATAATTGCATAAACTCCGTATTTTATTGCAGCATCGACTACCGTGGTAACACTTTCTATACCAAATTCAGGCTCCTGTAGATAACTTCTATCAGGACCTACTCCCATGGAAGCTCTTACAACATTACATTTCCAGTCGCTTACAAGGGTTTCAACAGCAGAATCTGTATAAAATCTTGGATGGAAGTTATGCCATCCAAAACTAACACCTCTCAAAACCACGGTATCACCAGACTCATTAACCATATGTGTACCTTGTACCGAAAGTTTACCGTTTAGTTCTACAAAACTTTTTTCTACAGTTACTGCTTTATCTTTACTGCCACATGCTGCGAAAATCACAAACATTGATGCAAACAAACAAAAAAAGATTCTCTTCATGGTATTATTATATTTTTGACATTCTTTCAATTATTTCCAGGCACATTCTGCTGTTGTGGTAGGGACATTTCCAAAAGCCGGCTTTATCTCCGTTCGTATTAATGTTTCCATTTTCATCTACAGACCAGTACCACTCTCCGTTTTTAAAATCGATAATATGATTTCTGACAAAAGTCCAGTTATTAAATAAATAATAGAAATACTTACTGTCTTTAGTATTTTGCCATGCATTAAAATAACCGACTATCATCTCAGCCTGAGGCCACCAGTCAGAGTTCCTGTCTTCATGACCGGTAAGGGTATTTTTTTCATTTATTAAAGCCCCGTTTTCTTGAATACCTTCGGCAGCTGCATCAGCAATTTTAATTGAAATGTCTTTTATCTTTTTCAACAAATCTTCATTTCCCACTACCTCTGCAGCCTCCTGAATAAGCCAGGATGCTTCAATATCATGTCCGAAAGAAATGATTGAAGACTTACAAGTCCAAAATTCATCAAAAAACAGATCAAGATGAAATGAATTTCTGTTAATAATCTTTTCAGTAAAGATATTAATCAGATTTACGAGACGTTCTTCGAGCGTAACATCTTTATACACTCTGTAAAGATTTGTGTAAGCCTCAAGAATATGCAAATGAGTATTCATGGTTTTAACTTCATTTGCATCTTTTTCACTCAATCTGACATCGTCAAGCAACTGCCAGTTTCGGTCGAAAGACTCAAAATATCCGTTATTTTCCTTATCGAAGCTATATTTTTCAATCAATTCATACAGCTCTACAGCCTTATCTAATGCTTCTTTGCAATTGCTTAGTCTGTAATACTCTACCAATGCATAAATAAAAAAGGCCTGACTGTATATTTGTTTTTTATCATTAATCACCTTTCCATCACAATCGAGCATCCAGTAAGTGCCTCCGCATTCTTTGTCAAAAAAATGTTTTAAAATATAGTCGTAGGCTCTGTCTGCATGGTTTATGCATTCACCTCTGCAAAAAAGTCTTCCTGCAGCAGAAAAAGTCCACAAAATTCTGGCATTTAAAATAGCACCTCTGGGTGCATCTTTAACCAAAACTTCATTACCGGTAATCTGACCAAAATAACCTCCATGCTCATTATCAGTCATTTTACCCATCCAGTAAGGAAGAATATTCTCTTTCAGAACTTCTTTTACTTCGCCATTTAGTTGCATCAACTTTCTGTACATATAACTATGCTATTACAACATTGACTTTACAAACCGTACCCTTTTCAGCCAAAGGTATCAAATTTCCTTCTATAGGCTTATCGTCAACCAATATCGAAACCACACCTTTACTATGTCCCACAGGATTAATTACTTTAATGTGGTATTCGGCCCCTCTGAATTTCCTGATGGCCTCATAGTTTTTCATATCAGCCGGTATACAGGGATCTATTATCAATCCATCATAATCCGGCCTTATGCCAAGTATATATTGCGAAACCGCATAAAAATTCCAGGCAGCGGTTCCGGTGAGCCATGAATTTTTAGCTTCACCCGGTTTAAAGGCATCCTTACCGGCTATCATTTGAGAATAGACATAAGGCTCAGTCTTATGCAATTCACTTTTATCTTCCAGCCACGATGGACAAATTTTAGTATAATATTGCCAGGCTCTGTCACCACGGCCAAGTACGGTTTCGCCAATAATTATCCAGGGATTGTTATGGCAAAAAATGCCGGCATTTTCTTTGTAACCTGCCGGATAGCTTGAAATCTCTCCATACTCGATGTAATATTTTGTATAAGCCGGATTGTTAAGTACAATACCGTGTTCGCAGTCAAGCCTGTCTTTAACAGAATCGAGAGCTTTTTTTACCAGCCCATCATTAAGACCAATGCCGGCCATAGTGCACCAACCATTTGATTCTATAAAAATACTGCCTTCATCGTTTTCCTTAGAGCCGATTTTATTTCCAAAATAATCGTAAGCCCTTAAAAACCAATCTCCATCCCAGCCTGAGGTCTTGACTGCGTCAATCATATCATTGACATGAGCGTACGCTTTTTCGGCCTCTTCTTTTAATCCCATTCTGTCACACAGCACAGCATACTCTCTGCCATATAGCACAAACTGACCGGCTATCATCAGACTCTCGGCCTTACTACCTTCAGTTTTATTTTCGGTAGTCTGAAAACTCTCATCAGGATTGTTAGAAAAACAGTTAAGGTTGAGACAATCATTCCAGTCTGCCCGTCCAATAAGAGGCAACCCATGTGGCCCAAGATTATTTATAACATGTTCGAACGAAACCTTTAAATGGTACATCAGGCTTGCCTCCGTACCTGGTTTATTGTCAAACATAACCATTTCGTCCAAAATACCTGTGTCTCCTGTCTCTTTTATATACGAAACCACACCCAAAATCAGCCAAAGCGGATCGTCATTAAAGCCCTGCCCTATTTCGTTGTTTCCTTTTTTGGTAAGTGGCTGATACTGATGATAGCAACCACCATCGGGAAATTGGGTTGAAGCAATATCAATAATTCTTTCTCTTGCCCTGGCCGGTATCTGATGAACAAAGCCTATCAGGTCTTGATTTGAATCTCTGAAACCCATGCCTCTGCCTATGCCGCTTTCAAAAAAAGAAGCAGATCGCGAAAAACAAAATGTAATCATACACTGATACTGATTCCAGATATTTACCATTCTGTCTAGTCTGTCTTCGTTTGTTTTTATCTGAAATACACTTAACAACCTGTTCCAGTATTCTCTGAGTTCTGTAAATGCAGCATCAACTTTTTCAGATGTATTAAAATCGCTGATAATACTCAGTGCTTTTTGCTTATTTATTATGCCTTTTGACTCCCACTTATTTTCTTCTTCATTTTCAACATAGCCCAATATAAAAACAAAATCTTTTGATTCTCCCGGCTTAAGACTAACCTCAATATAGTGAGAGGCAACAGGCGACCAGCCATGAGCAATACTGTTTTTTGACTTTCCTTCTGTTACGACATCAGGATTTTCAAAACCATTATATAATCCTACAAAACTTTCTCTGTCAGTATCAAAACCATTTATTGGAGCATTGACAGAGTAAAAGGCATAGTGGTTTCGCCTTTCTTTATATTCGGTTTTGTGATAAATAGCCGATCCGCACACTTCGACTTCGCCTGTTGAAAAGTTTCTCTGGAAATTTTCCATATCGGTAGAAGCATTCCAAAGGCACCATTCAATAAATGAAAAAAGCTTGAGATGTTTTACTTCCCTGCTGTTATTGGTCAAGGTAAGCTTCTGTATTTCAGCATGTGTCTTAAGTGGCACGAAAAACAAAACTTCTGCTCTGACATCGTTTTTGCTTCCGCTTATTTTGGTATAATTCATACCATGTCGACAAGAATAGTCATCGGGCATAACTTTACAAGGCTTCCAACCGGGATTCCAGATAGTCTGACCATCTTTAATATAAAAGTAGCGGCCACCATTGTCCATAGGGACATTATTGTATCTGTACCTGTTTATCCTTCTGAATTTTGCATCTTTATAAAAAGAATAGCCTCCACCTGTATTTGAAATCAGACTGAAAAAATCTTCCGTGCCCAGATAGTTTATCCATGGCCAGGGAGTTACCGGGTTTGTAATTACATATTCCCGGTTAATATCATCAAAATGGCCGTATTTCATATTTAATCTTCCAGTTTATTGTACCAGTTAATTTTAAGAATAAAAGTTCCTGCTACGACCAGTACAAGTGCAATACTCATAAAAAAATATTGTTTTAATACCAGATAAATCGGAGCAGCAACCAGAGATGTTTGCCATATTATGCCTGTAAAAACATTAAACATATCTCTGCCAAAGGCATTGTTCTTTTTGAAACCGGGGTTTTCAGCAATAACCAAATCGTAAACAGGCCCCCAGATACCCCATGGCCTGGTCTTTGCATAAAACTTTTTAAGCACTTCCATATCTGCAGGAGGAGCTGTATATGTACCCCAGATACAACCGGCAACAGAAAATATCAGTATAACAGGGAAATAATATAATGGAAGAATTTCACTCGTAACAGGTACATAAGGTAAAATTAGTGCAGGTATAAGCCCACCTATCATACCCCATGCAAACCCCTTACTGTTAAATCTCCACCAGTACCATTTCAGTATATTAGCGGCAACATAGCTACCATACAATGCACCGGTTACCCATTGCAAAACGCTGTTTACATCTTCAGCCAGCACACCCATGGCTATACTCACAAAAACAACAACAAGACCCACAATTATATTAGCATTATTTGACTGCTTTGCACTAGCCGCGGGTTTAAAATACTTTATATAAATATCGTTTACAATATAAGCCTGAGCTGCATTTAAAGTCCCTGCAAATGTTGACATAAATGCCGCAAGCAGTCCTGCAAGCAAAATCCCTGTCAAACCTACCGGT
>CAZFUO010000075.1:0-9908 GCA_964522065.1 uncultured Bacteroidales bacterium
CGCTGGTGGGCAATATGTTTTACGTTCAAAGACTCTTACCTCCGATTCTCTTAGCTGGGAGGCAATGGGCAATTTCTTCGAAATCGTGAGTGATCCTAATGTTACTTTCAGAAATCCCAACCATATTACTCAACCTTTTATGTTGCAAGATAGTACCTGGTGGACAATCTCACATAGTTACGAAAATCTTAACGGAGACAGTTGGGATGGAAAAGGCAGGCAGGGACTTCTGCACCAGATTATCTGGGATGAAAAAGGTAAGCCAACCGGAAAAGCACCAACTACCCAGCCACAAACAAAACCTGCACTACAAAAAGGCAATGAATCATGGAAACTTCCGTTTTCTGACGAGTTTTCAACAGAGACATTAAATCTAAACTGGCACTTCCTTAATCCTGCCACAGTCACAAAATATTCATTAAAAACGAAGCCGGGCTGGATAACTTTAAATCCTGGTACAGACAGTTGTCACATATTACAAAAAGACGCAGGGCGGTATTATTCAATGGTTTCAAGAGTTGCCGTAAATACTATTAGAAATGGTCAGGCGGCCGGACTTTATATTACCAATGGCAATATGTCAAAGTCTGTAAAACTTGTATCAAATTATAATAACGGCAAAAAAATCACCTTTTCCTTTTCAAATTTAAAGTACGAAACCGCAAATATCACAGATGATACCGTTTGGCTTAAGTTAGAAAGAAAAGAACATTTAATTAGTGCATATCATAGCAATGACGGCTTTGTCTGGACTCAAATCGGTAGTGCTGTAAATGTGCAAGACCTGGATAAAACTCAGGATAATTACAATTCATGGGTAGGTAATAGCCAGGGATTGTTTTCTAAAGGTGTGACAGCTCATTTTGATAATTTCTTTTACAGAGATGGATTTTCTAAACTTTCGTTAGCCGGTAGAGACAATTATTATGGAATAGAAACTATATCTAAAAGTGTTGGCAAAGTCCTTACAAATACAACAAGTATGGGAGGATGGTTTATGCTGGGCGGTGTTCAGATTGGTGATATAAACAGACGTGCAAATAAGATAGAGATTACAGCATCTTCAACTCAGTCAGGAATATTAGAAATATGGTTGAACGATATTGAAAGAAATGGTACAAAAATTGCCGAAATCAACATAACAACTACTACAAGTGCCGACATCTGGAAGACTTTTTCAGTAGATATTTCTGAGATTAGCGGACGTTACGATATCTACTTTCGTTTAAAAGGCCCAAAAAATGCTTTTTATTTAAATACTGTCCAATTTTTCACAGATAAAATAAGCAATTTGTCTGAAAAGTCAGAAATTAAATTATCTGTATACCCAAATCCTTCTAAAGATGTTTTCTATTTATCAAATAAAGATATGCACTCTGTGATAAATTATACTGTTTTTGATCTTAATGGCCGAATTAAAGAAAAAGGGAGCTTTAGAGAAAAGAATTCGTTCGGAGGAAATCTTCCTAAAGGTTTTTATGTTGTGAGTTTTGAAAATGAAGACAAGGTTTACCAGTATAAGCTTACTAAGAACTAAATATAATAAATAATAAAGCCACTCAAACACAAGATTGAGTGGCTTTATTATTAGACTTGGAAAGTTTCTTATTTTTTTGAATCATCAATAGAAACTTTTCTGAATTCTTTCATTACTTTTTCGATTTCCAAAGAAGCTTTTCTTGCACGAGCACCGGCAGCTTTGTTACCATTACCAGCCTGTAAGGCTGCATTTTTCTGAAATTCAGCGATCAATTCGTTTGCTTTTTCGAGTAATGCATTCATGACATAGGATTTTATTAGTTAAGAATAATGCAAATTTAAGACTTAGATTTATATACAAAACATTTTGGGGGTATTTTTTTTGTAAAAATGCTAAAATTAGCACATTTTACCCATGAAAAACCAATTTTTCAACCTTTTTAAAGAGTTTAAAGTGCATATTTGCATTCGAAAACCACAAATTTTTAAAGATGACCAAGTTTAAAATTATTTTTTCACTGATTATTTTATCGTTTTTTGCATTTTTTTCAGCTAATTCTCAGACTCCTGCCTTTCCGGGAGCCGAAGGAGGAGGTATGTACACTACCGGAGGCAGAGGTGGTGTTGTCTACTATGTAAATTCACTCGCCGATACTAACACAGGTGATGCAACCAAAAAAGAAGGAACTTTAAGATGGTGCTTAGCTCAGACAGGAAAAAGAACAATACTATTTAAAGTATCCGGTACAATTTCTCTGACAAGCAGGTTGAGTATTAAAAACGGAAGCGTTACAATAGCAGGTCAATCAGCCCCCGGTGATGGTATTTGCCTTAAAGATTATGATGTAACTGTCGATGCAGACAATGTAATTATAAGGTATATGCGTTTCAGAATGGGAGATCTTAAAAATGTTGAATCAGATGCAATTTGGGGACGATACAGGAATAATGTGATTTTAGACCATTGCTCTATGAGTTGGTCGGTGGACGAATGTTCCTCCTTTTACTCAAATAATAACTTTACAATGCAGTGGTGTATTTTATCTGAATCCCTAAGGGTTTCAATACATGGCAAAGGAACTCACGGTTTCGGAGGTTTGTGGGGAGGAAAAAATGCTACATTTCATCATAACTTGTTAGCTCATCATGATAGCAGAAATCCAAGATTTAACGGATGGAAAAGGAGTGGGCTTGACTACACAAATCCTTTTGACGAAGAAAGAATGGACTTCAGAAACAATGTAGTTTACAACTGGGGCTCTAAAACAGGCTATGGTGGCGAGGCTGCTGGTAAATACAATGTTGTAAATAATTATTATAAAGCAGGTCCCGGAACCACAAGTTCCAAGACTCAGATAATTCAGGTTGACATAGATGCATCACAAGCATATTACCCAAGATATGGTCGCTTTTATCTTGCAGGTAATGTTTTGCATGGTAATTCTTCTATAACCCAAAATAACAGACTTGGGGTAAAGAATAACAGTGGACAAATACTTGACTCTTGCATTATGACAAGCCCATGGCAGGTAAAACCTATATCACAGCATTCTGCAGTTAGAGCATTCGAAAAAGTTGTAGCTCATGCTGGTGCTTCTCTAAGCAGGGATGCTGTTGATGCAAGAATTTGTAATGAAGCATTAAACGGAACAACAACTTATACCGGATCTAAGGGAGGTACTAAAGGTTTGATTGATACTCAGTCTGACGTAGGCGGTTGGCCCGAATTAAAATCAACAGCAGCTCCTGTTGATTCAAATATTGACGGGATTCCAGATGGCTGGCTGGAAGCAAACTATCCCGGCAAGAAAGCTACGGACGTTAATGGAGAAGGATATACATACCTGGAAGTCTATATAAATAGTTTGGTTTCTCAGATTACTGAAAGCCAAAATCAGGATGCAGTGATTTCATCGGTAAAAACAACAAAATCTGAGGTTTCACATCCTGTTGCCTTTTATGAAAAAACAATCAATATAATTCAGTTGCTTTCTCCTCAGGAAATCAGATCTGTAGAACTCCTTACAATAGAAGGTAAATCTATCATGCAGTTATTCGGAAAGAATCAAACCACAATGCAAATACCTTGCGGAAATCTTAAAAAAGGTGTTTACTTATTAAAACTGATGTACGATAATGGATTAACGGGTCAATCGAAAATACTTGTCAATTAGTTTATAAGATAAAAAACATAAGCACAATAATATTAGCCACTCCGATTACGGTAAAACCATAAAAGAGTGGCTTTATTATTTCCTTTCTTTTTCCGGAAAATCCAAAAGCGTAAAACATCTTAATTATGTTGTTGCTAAGAGTGGCCTGAAGGCAGCTTGCAGCAATAAGTGACATGGTGACTAAACCTTTTTGCCCTTCAAGCAGGTTTAATATGAAAGGTGTTATATCTCCGAGTCCGGATAAAAAAGATAATATTGTCAAGCCTTTTGTTCCAATATAATTTAAACTGTAATATGTTAGCAGAGTAAATACAACAAACAAAAAGGCAAAAATGAGAGCTATTTTAAATTCCAGCGGGTTCTCCGATTCTTTTTCATTTTCATCTGTTATTTTTCCTGATTTTTCTGCTTTGCTTTTATACAATATCCAACCTCCGACACTCATACTTACAACAAACAACAAAGACATTGGTGCCAGTAACATACTGAAAACTTCCATATTAAAAATTGCAATAATTATGAGCAATCTAAGAAACATCATCGCAACTGCCAGAAACATAGCTGAGATATATTGATTTAATTCGTTTTCAGGCGCATTTTTACACTTTCTGGAAAGGATGGTAATTGTAGCAGTGCTACTGTAAAGGCCTCCTATAAGTCCGGAGACTACAACTCCTGATTTTGGGAAAACATATTTCCTTAAAATATAGCTGGAATACGATATTGCAGACACTATAACAGTTGCAAGCCATATCTTATAAGGAGTAAGATTTATTTCAGGTATAATCCTCTCATCCGGCAACATAGGTAGTACGATAAAGCAAATCAAAAGAAACTTTGCAACGGTTATAAATTCATCATTATCAATTTTCTGGGCAAATTCAACAAAAGTCGTTTTCATTTCAGTAAGCAAAAGCACAACCACTACCACCGAAACATAAAACCATGAGGGTGTAAGTATTACAAGAGGCCCCATACAATATGTAATCAAAGCAGTAATTATTGATGTAATACCATAATCTTCATGCCTGTCAACCTTAAAGTAATAGCTTACTGTAAGAAAAGCTGTGACTACCAATGCTCCGCCAGCAAACAGATACATATTTTCAGGACCGAACAAATATAGAATGTAGCCCAATAGTCCTAACAAAGTGAAAGTCCTGTCAGTGCCAAAAACAGCATTCGACTTGTTTAGATTTAATCTTCTCTGTGAAAGTCCTATAAGCAGAGAAAAAACTATAACCAGCAATAACTCTGTAAAACTATCTGGTATAATATCAAAAAAGTTGCTTTCCATGATTATAACTAAATTAAAAATACCACTTCGAGTATGGTGAAACCGCTAAAAATGAATTATAATACTTCTTATCACCGGTAACCTCTTCTCCCAGCCAATCTGGTTTTTCAAAATGTTCATTTTCATCATTCAGTTCAATTTCTGCCATAACAAGCCCACTGTTTTCGCCAAGAAATTCATCAACCTCAAATGTATGACCACCGTATGGAACGAAATATCTTATTTTTTCAATTATTCCTGAGTTACAGAGACTAAAAAGCTCTTCAGCCTCTGTTAAAGATAATTCTTTTTCCCATTCAATTCTGCTGATTCCTTTTTTGTCACTCTTGCCCTTAAATGTAAGGTAGCCCGTATTCTCAGCCAACCTTAGTCTTATTGTTATATCTGAAGCTGAGGTGATATAAGCCTGTTTAAAATGCTTGCTTTTTGTAGCATAAATCTTAAACTCACCTTTAACCAAAAACTTTCTTTCAATCTCAATCATCAGATGTCTGTATTAACATTTTTTTATGTTTTGCAAATGTATTAAAAAAGTACTGAAATTATGCTTTTAAATCAGTATAATAGCCTGAAAATTATACAAATTATGCTCTAAAACATTGTTTTGTAACAGGTATGTTAAATTGCTTTTCCTGATTGCTTTTTATACTTTGCACGGCCTTTAATAAAAAGGCAATGTCTTTTGATTTTGAAAAACACTATAAAGTATTTGCATTATGAAAGTTTATCAAACAAATGAAATTAAGAACATTTCCATTTTGGGAAGTTCAAGAGCCGGGAAAACCACACTCGCAGAAGCTATGCTTTTCGAGAGTGGTTTGATAAAACGACGCGGGACCGTAGAGGCTCATAACACAGTTTGCGACTATTTCCCGGTAGAGCACGAGTATGGATATTCAGTATTCCCAACCCTTTTTCATGTCGAGTGGAATGGAAAGAAGCTCAACTTCATAGACTGTCCCGGATCTGATGATTTCGTTGGCGGGTCGGTGACTGCTTTAAATGTAACAGATACAGCATTATTGCTTATTAACGGGCAATATGGTGTTGAAGTTGGTACACAAAATAACTTCAGAAATACTGAAAAGTATAACAAACCTGTCATTTTTGTTGTTAATCAGCTTGATCACGACAAGACTGACTTTGATAAGATACTCGAACAATTAAAAGAAAACTATACAAGTAAAGTTGTTCCTGTTCAGTATCCTTTGGCTTGCGGGCCAAACTTTAATTCTGTAATTGACGTATTACTGATGAAGCGCCTTACCTGGAAACCTGAAGGCGGTGCACCCGTAATCGACGATATACCGGCCGAAGAAAAAGAAAAGGCCGAAGCATGGCATGCTGCATTGGTTGAAGCAGCTGCTGAAAATGATGAAAACCTGATGGAGAAGTTCTTTACAGAAGAAACTCTAAGTGAAGACGATGTAAGAATGGGTATCAGAGAAGGACTTGTGACAAGAGGTATTTTCCCTGTATTTTGCGTTTGTGCTGCTAAAGACATGGGCGTTCGCCGACTTATGGAGTTTCTTGGAAATGTGGTTCCTTACGTTTCTGATATGCCTAATTTTAAAAATACTAAAGGTGAAGAAGTAACACCTGATGCAAAAGCACCTACAAGCGTATTTTTCTTTAAAACTTCAGTAGAACCACACATTGGAGAAATAAGTTATTTCAGGGTGATGTCTGGTGTTTTGAAAGAAGGAGATGACCTTGTTAATGCAGATCGCGGTTCTAAAGAAAGAGTATCTCAGATTTTTGCTGTTGCAGGCTCAAACAGAATAAAGGTTGAAGAGGTTGTAGCTGGCGATATTGGTGCTACCGTAAAACTCAAAGATGTTAAGACTGGAAATACCTTAAACGGCAAGGGATCTGAACATACTTATAAGTTTATAAAATATCCCGATCCAAAATACAGACGAGCAATTAAACCGGTTAATGAGGCCGACGTTGAAAAAATGATGTCTTTAATTAGCCGAATGAGAGAAGAAGATCCAACATGGGTTGTTGAGCAATCAAAAGAGCTTAAGCAGACGATAGTTTATGGTCAAGGAGAATTCCATCTTCGTACATTAAAATGGAGATTGGAGAACAACGAAAAGCTTCCTGTGCAATTTATCGAGCCAAAGATACCATACAGAGAGACTATCACAAAATCAGCAAGAGCCGATTATCGCCACAGAAAGCAATCGGGAGGTGCAGGTCAGTTTGGTGAGGTGCATTTAATAATTGAACCATTCCATGAAGGAATGCCTACTCCTGAAGTCTATAAGTTTAACGGACAGGAATATAAGATTTCTGTTCGCGACACACAGGAAATTCCGTTAGATTGGGGAGGTAAGCTTGTTTTCATAAACAGTATAGTTGGTGGTGCTATCGATGCCCGATTCCTGCCTGCTATTCTTAAAGGTATTATGGCAAGAATGGAGCAAGGTCCATTGACTGGGTCGTATGCAAGAGATGTACGTGTTATAGTTTATGACGGAAAAATGCACCCGGTAGATTCAAATGAAATTTCATTTATGCTGGCTGGACGTAATGCATTTGCAGATGCCTTTAAACAAGCGGGTCCAAAGATACTCGAGCCAATTTATGATGTCGAGATTCTGGTTCCCGGTGACAGAATGGGTGATGTTATGAGCGATTTACAAGGCAGAAGATCAATCATTATGGGTATGAGTAGTGAAAAAGGATATGAAAAGCTAATGGCCAAAGTTCCTTTAAAAGAATTGTCTTCATATTCAACAACTTTAAGCTCTCTTACTGGAGGACGTGCATCGTTCAGTATGAAATTTTCATCTTACGAGCTTGTACCAACAGATGTACAGGATAAATTGCTTAAAGAATACGAAGCACAGCAACAAGCTGAGAAAGATTAATTTTCATTTTTTAATTTTTTTAGGTTTGAAGCCTGTCGGGATTATTTCCGGCAGGCTTTTTACATTTTTTCAGAATCAAAGTTAATTTGTGTTTTTTTTATTACTATTGCATACCCTCAAAGCCGAAATGTTAAAATTTGAAAGTACATTTGTTTTATGAAGAAGTGGATAATTTGGTTATTAATAGGTGTTATGGCTTTAACGTTTGCAAGTTTGCTTACGTTGCAATATACTTATATTCATACCCTGACTAAAAACAGAACCGAGCAGTTTGATGAGGCAGTTAAGCGTAGTCTTTTTCAGGTAGTAAGAAATCTTGAACTCGACGAAACCGCAAGGTTTCTTGACGAGGATATACAGGAAAAAGAAAATTCTGCTATGCAGGTGCCAGGCATTGCAAACGGTAAATTCAGTCTTAAGAGTAGTTCACAGCTACTTTCAACAGGAGGCATTTCTACTTTTTCTTCTGTATGGGAATATGAACAGACTACAAGTCTGACTTCAGGTGGCCCTAAAGTTTTCATATCTATGAGTCAAGGCAAAAATTCTCTCACTAATGCATCTTCTAAAATTCAGGAGACATTGAGAGAAAGATATCTTACACAAAAGAAGTTTCTTGATGATGTGGTTTTAAGAATACTCTATGAGGCTAACAATAAGCCAATTGAGCAAAGAGTAGATTTTAGTAAGCTTGAGCAATATCTTACAATTCAACTTGCGAATAATGGATTAGGCAATATGCCTTTCCATTTTAAAGTAACAGATAAAGAAGGCAGGGAGGTTTACAGATGCAAAGACATGATAGGAGAAGCTAAGGCTGAATACAGGCAAGCATTATTTCCTAATGATCCGGGTGTCAGAACAGGTACACTGCATCTTTCTTTCCCAACCAAAAAGGACTACATTTTTGAGACTTTGAAGATGGTGGTTCCTACAGGAATATTTTCGCTTTTGTTGTTGTTTGTTTTTGCGTTTACAATTTTTATAATACTCAGACAAAAGAAATTGAGTGATATGAAAAATGATTTTGTAAACAATATGACTCATGAACTAAAAACACCTATATCAACAATCTCGCTTGCTGCTCAAATGTTAAAAGATGCAGATGTAGGCAAGACTCCTGCCATGCTTAAGCATATTTCAGGTGTAATTGTGGATGAGTCAAAAAGGCTAGGTTTTCAGGTTGAAAAAGTATTGCAGGTTTCTTTGTTTGACAGAGATAGATCTAATCTTACTTTTAAGGAAGTAAATGCAAATGATATCATAGAAACTGTTATAGCTACATTCAAATTGAAAGTCGAGAATTTTGATGGAAAAATAGAGTCAGAATTACTTGCCAAAGAGTCTGATATAACAGCTGACGAAATGCATTTGACTAATGTCTTCTTTAATTTGCTTGATAATGCTGTAAAATACAGAAGTAATGACAGAGACTTGTTGCTTAATGTTAAAACATGGAATGAAAAAGGAAGATTAATTATATCAATTAAAGATAATGGTATTGGAATCAAAAAAGAACATCTTAAAAAGGTTTTTGAGAGGTTTTACAGGGTTCCTACAGGAAATGTACATAACGTCAAGGGCTTTGGTCTTGGATTGGCATATGTGCAGAAAATTGTTGAAAATCACAACGGCAATATTCGTGCTGAAAGTGAATTGAATACAGGAACAGAATTTATAATAAGTTTACCACTAATAAAAAATGAGCTATGACAGACGAAAAATTACACATCTTGCTTTGCGAAGATGACGAAAATTTAGGAATGCTTTTACGTGAGTATCTACAGGCTAAAGGTTTGGTTACAGACCTAATGACTGATGGTGAAAAAGGTCTTAATGCCTTCAAAAAGGCTAAATACGATTTGTGTGTTCTGGATGTCATGATGCCAAAAAAAGATGGTTTTGCACTTGCTCAAGATATAAGGGCAATGAATACAGAAGTTCCGATTATTTTCCTGACTGCTAAAAATCTTAAAGAAGATATTCTGCATGGATTTAAGCTGGGTGCCGATGATTATATCACAAAGCCGTTCAGTATGGAAGAATTATTGTTCAGAATTGAAGCAATTATCAGAAGGG
>CAZFUO010000076.1:0-298 GCA_964522065.1 uncultured Bacteroidales bacterium
GGTAATACAGGCAATAAAGTTAATGATTTGGGTGTGGTTATTCCCCCCAAAAATTACTACGAAATAAAAAAATCCTGGGAAGATATAAGTATAAAAAGCAAAATGCCTTTTATTCAAAAAGTAAATGAAAGGATTTTTGAACTTGATAAAAGAGTAAATAAGGTAGTTGTTGGGCTTAATGATAGTACTTCTCATGTTCTGTTTGTAAACTCTGAAGGCGTTATGTATTATGATTACAGGCCAATGGCTTCGCTTTCTGCTTCTTGTATTATGCTTGAAAACGGAGTTTATGAAAATG
>CAZFUO010000076.1:308-9891 GCA_964522065.1 uncultured Bacteroidales bacterium
TTTTAACTGATGAATTAGTAGAAGAAATCTCCAGAGAAGCTGTTGACAGAACCTCAATAATGTATAAAGCCAGTAAGCCAAAAGGTGGTGAAATGCCAGTGGTTTTCGGATCGGGTGGTTCAGGTATCTTTTTACACGAGGCTATAGGCCATGCTTTTGAAGCAGACTTTAACAGAAAAGGTGTTTCAATTTTTTCAAATCAGTTGCATAAAAAGATTTGTGGCGATTTCATAAATGTCATTGACGACGGAACCATTCCTTTTAACAGAGGTTCTGTAAACATTGACGATGAAGGCAATCCGGGACAAAAAACATATATTGTCAGAGAAGGGGTACTAACCTCATATTTGCATGACAGAATAAGTTCAAAGTATTATAAAGTACAGCCTACCGGAAACGGAAGAAGAGAGTCTTTCAGACATGTACCAATGCCCAGAATGCGTGCCACCTATATGGAAAACGGGAATGCATCAGAAGAAGATATGATTTCAACTGTAAAAAGGGGAGTTTTTGTTGATACTTTTACAAACGGACAAGTGCAAATTGGTGCGGGAGACTTTACATTTTTTGTGAAATCGGGTATGATGATAGAAGATGGAAAACTAACTTATCCAATAAAAGATATAAATATAATCGGAAATGGTCCAAAAGCACTTGCTGATATGACTATGGTTGCCGGAAATTACAAAATGGACAATGGTACATGGACCTGTGGAAAAGATGGACAAAGTTGTCCTGTAACATGTGGCATGCCCTCAGCTTTAGTAAGTAAACTGACTGTTGGCGGTCAGAGTTAATCTCTCAAATCTAATTATTATGATTTCTAATGAATATAAAAAACTTGCAAAATGGGCTATGAATTATGGCCTCAAGCAAGGTTGTCAGGCTGTAAGGATTTCTGTTTTCAACGGTTCGGACACAGAACTTGAAGTCAGAGACGAGCAGCTGGATAAGTTACAACAATCTTCAGAAAATCAGTTGGTGTTTAATGCATTTGTAGATGGCAGATACGGATCGTTTACAACGAACAGGCTGGAAAAGAACGAGTTAAGTAAGTTTATATCTAAGGCTATTGAATCTGTAAAATATCTTGCAGTTGACGAATGTCGAAAGTTACCTGATGATTCTTTGTATTATAAAGGTAAAATGGATAGCCTGAATATGTTTGATGCAAAATTTAATGAAGTTAAGCCAGATAAAAAGCTTGAAATAGTAAAATCAGCTGCAAAAGAGATTCTGGGAACTGACGATAGAATTATCTCTGTACAATCATCATGGAGTGATGGTTACTCTTTTAATTATATAGTTTCGAGTAATGGTTTTGAAGGTGAAAGTGAAGTCAGCTATTTCGCTCTTTCTGTATCTGTTTCCATTAAGGGAGAGGGGGAATCAAGACCTGAATCTTATTGGTACGATCAGGCCTTAACATTTGATGAGCTTAAAAAAGAGGGAATTGGCAAAATAGCTCTTCAAAGAGCATTAAAGAAATTAGGTCAAAAGAAGGTTGCTTCAGGCAGATACCCAATGTTAGTTGACAACTTAAACAGCAACAGGCTTTTTTCTCCGCTTGTTTCAGCAATTAACGGTTCATCTTTACAACAGAAAAATTCATTTTTACTCGATAAACTTGGCCAGAAAGTAATTTCTGAAAAGGTTACTGTTGTTGATGATCCTTTGCAACCTCATGCTTTTGGTTCTAAAAATTTTGACAACGAAGGAGTTGCTACCAAAAAGAGGTTTATTTTTAATAAAGGTGTACTTGAAACGTATTTCATTGATACTTACAATTCACACAAATTAAAAATGCCGCAAACAATAGGTCGTCCGTCAAGAATTGTACTTGAACAAGGCAATAAAAACCTTGATCAAATGATAGAAGGACTTGATAAAGCTATACTTGTAACAGGTTTTAATGGTGGTAACAGCAACAGTTCTTCTGGTGACTTCTCTTTTGGAATAGAGGGTTTCCTTATTGAGAATGGTAAGATTACTCAGCCGGTTTCTGAAATGAATATAACAGGTAACTTATTGACCTTGTGGAATAACTTTGCAGAAGCAGGTAATGATGCACTTGACAATACCTCAAGTTTGATTCCTTCTCTTTTATTTAATGATGTTGATTTTAGTGGTTTATGATTAAAGCCTTAAACAGTCGGTTTTTATTAGTAATTGTATTTGCTGCCATAAATGTAATAATTGTTTATGCAGAAGGTTTTGCCTTGTTTTCAAATGGAAGTCCTGTAAAGATTAATGTAATCAATAATGAAGACAATCAGGTTACAGCTGCAATTGATCTTTTTATTGATGACTATAATTCTGTAACAGGACATAAACCAAATGTTACAATTAACAACAAATTTAAAAAACCAATTGCAGATGAGATTCTTATAGGCACTGCCGGCATTAACTCCGGTTTTGATAAATTGCTTAAGAAAAATAAACTCATTGAAAAACTGACTTCTAAGCCTGAATCATATATTGTAAAAAACATCAGAACTAAAGAAAAAAACTACCTGTTAGTAGCCGGTTCAGATTTTAACGGAACCGCATATGGCATAATGCATCTGTCTGAATATATTGGGGTTTCACCCTGGGTGTGGTGGGCAGATGCCGCTCCGCAAAAAAAGTCTGAAATACTTATTCCTCAAAATTACGACGTATTTGAGTATCCTTCTGTAAGGTACAGAGGCATTTTCCTGAATGATGAAGATTGGGGGTTAATGCCTTGGTCTACAATGACTCTTGAACCTGAAAGTGAAAAAGGAGCTATTGGGCCAAAAACGTACGAGAGAATATGCCAGCTGCTGGTCAGATTGAAATCTAATCTTTTATGGCCGGCAATGCATGAATGTACCAAGCCATTTTTTAAAGTAAAAGGTAATGCTGAAATTGCAAAAAAATACGGTATATATTTAGGAAGCTCTCATTGTGAGCCGCTTTTATGCAATATTGCAGGTGAATGGGATGCAAAAAAGTATGGTGATTATAATTATGCAATAAATTCCGGTAAAATATACGATTACTGGAAAGACAGGGTTGCACTTACAAAAAACTCCAATGCTGTTTATACCATTGGTATGAGGGGAGAACACGATGGTCAAATGCAGGGAGCCAAAACCGTAGCTGAACAGAAAGTCTTATTACAGAAAGCCATTGACGATCAAAGAAAAATCTTAAAAGAAACAATAGGGAAACCGCTAAATGAGATACCTCAGGCTTTTATACCGTACAAAGAAGTACTGACAGTTTATGATAATGGTTTAAATGTACCCGAAGATATTACACTTATATGGTGTGATGATAATTACGGCTATATATCAAGACTTAATAACGAAAATGAAAAATTAAGAAGCGGAGGTTCCGGAGTTTATTATCATGCTTCTTATTGGGGAAGACCGCATGATTATCTATGGTTGGCAAGTACAAGTCCTGCACTTATAGATTTCGAAATGACAAGGGCCTGGAATAATGGAGCTAAAAATCTCTGGGTTTTGAACGTTGGAGATATTAAGCCTGCTGAATACCTTACAGAATACTTTCTTGATTTAGCATGGAATGTTGGAAAACAAACAGAATCTCAAATTTCAAGCACTCCTGAGTATGCCGATCATTTAGAGCAATTTTTTGCCCGTGAGTTTGGTGAAGAAAATGCCAATGATCTGGCACAGATAATGCAGGAGTATTATTTGCTGGCAAATCAAAGGAAACCTGAGCACATGGGATGGTCGAGAGTTGAAGAGTCAGCTTTTCCAAGAGGCAGAACACCGGTTATTGATACTGAATTTAATACCGAAGAAGCTTTAAACAGAATCACACGATATTTAAATATTCAAAATAAAGCAGGGATAATCGGAGAAAAAATTGACGGATTTAAACGCGATGCTTATTTTCAGTTGGTAGCTTATCCTGTTAATGGAGCATCACTTTTAAATCAAAAGTTACTATATGCTCAGCTTTCAAAGCAATTATTTTCTACCGACAGCGTGGTTTCCGAAAAATATGCTGCTGCCTCAAAATTTGCTTACGAAGAGATACAGAGATTAACTGACCATTACAATAAAGGTATTCAAAATGGTAAATGGAACCTTATGATGTCCTCACGCCCAAGAGATTTGTATGTGTTTGATCCTCCTGCATTACCTGAGAAATTTACGAATATACTTCCCAAAGCAATTTCTGACCCCAACGTAAAATTAAGAGAAGCAATTGCAAACAATAGTTTTATTGCCATTAATGCCTCATCAATCGTTAAAAATAAACGTCCTTCAGGCTTAGGCCATAGTGGCAGTGCATTAATTCTGAAAAAAGGAGAAGAAGTAAGTTATAATTTCTCTACAGATGAAAATGAGTATGTGAAAATTAGTATTTATACACTTCCAAATCATGCTATTGATGGTGGTGATAAAAGGTATTCTGTAGTTTTAGACAATGATTTTAGTGAAGAATTTAATATAAAAACGACTGGAAGAAGCGAAGAGTGGAAATTGAATGTGCTTAGAAATCAGTCAGTAAGATCAATTACGCCCGGTAAGATAAACAAAGGTAATCACGTTTTGAAAATTAAAGCATTAGACAACGATATAGTTCTGGATCAGATATTAGTTGACTTTAAAAAAGATAGAAAATTTTATCTTGTAGATTTGTATCATTAATTTGTATTATTTTCTCATTCGAAGAGATTTATATTCTATTTCTTTGAAGCAAAATCTGATACAAATACCATGAAAGCTAAAAATATAATTTACAGTGTTTTTGTAACATTGTTCTTATTAAATCAATCCTTATTTTCGGCTGTTTTTACTGCCCCAGGATATTATTCATTTTTCCCTTCAAAATTTGTTCTTTCAGGATTACCTGACTCTACCTATATAAAAGGAGAATATAAATTGAGCTGGGCAAAGGTTAGTGGTCCGGGAGAAGTTAACATAGAAAGGCCAGACTCTGCAATAACCTGGTGCTCTGTCACATTACCGGGTAAGTATGAATTTAAAATAGTTGTAACCGGCAAGAAGACATCAGAAGCAAGAGTAAAGGTTAATGTAATAAAATCTGATAATAAAATAGGCAATCATATTGTCTATCATCAACATAATCAACCACATGAAGATGGTGCTCTTGTCTTCAGACAAACCTGTGCCGACCTTATGGAGTTTAATACTAACGGAACCATAAAAGAGGTAATTCCAACTCAAACCGGTATAGGAGCTTTGCTTCCTGCAGCTGATAAAGGTTTTAATGTTGCTTTAGGAAAGTATGCGGTTTCAGGAAGTTATAAGACTGCATCATATGCTCCTGAGTTTGCTTTTGATAATAACAATGCAAGTAAATGGGTTGCAAAAACCAATAAATATCCACAATACCTTACTGTCGATTTAAAATCAATAAGTGAAATAGAAAGAATCGAAACAAGTTTTGAATATCCAACTCTATCATACAAGTATAAAATCGAAACCTCGGTTGATGGTAAAAAATGGGATATATTTGCAGATAAATCATCAGTATATCCAAAAGTTGTCAGTCCACAGGTTGATTATAAAAATGCAAGCGCTAAATTTGTAAGAATGACCATTTATGGTTGCCAGAGACCAGAGAATTCTGCAGGTATTTACGAACTTAAAGTTTTTGGCAAAGATGTTACATCGTTAAAAAAAAACTGAAGTAGAATTATTAGGTGTTTATCCTAACCCTGCAAAAAATTGTATAAGAGTTGAGGGTCTTAGAGAGAAATCCAGATTTGAAATTATTAATACTTCAGGGAAGATTGTAGCCTCAGATAATTACAAAGGTAATATAGATATAAGCAAACTACCTGTAGGTATTTATTTTTTAAAAGTGAATCAAGAGAACTTAAGCCATAAAAAGTTAGTCTTTTCAAAAACCAAAAACTAATAACTAAAAATTAAAAACTATAATGAGATTTAATATTGCAAAAAAGCTTTCAGTAACTATATTTTTTTTGCTGACAGCTATAATAAATATTTTTTCACAGGTAAATATTTCAAATAAAGCAACCTGCACAACTTCATTTGTGTCATCTTGGGAAAATTTAAATGCAATTAAAGACGGGTATATACCTCTTAACTCCGGAGATAAAGGTCCCGGAGCATATGGCAATTGGAATGGTGAGGCTAATTATAATAAATGGAACTGGGTACAGTACACTTTTAGCGAGTTTTATAAGATATCTAAAAGTGATGTTTACTGGTGGACAGACGGTCAAGGTATTGCATTGCCGGTAAATGCATATATACAGTATTGGAGTATAAGCAAAAATGCATGGGTGGAGGTGTCTAATCCTTCAAAATACGGGTTGGAGGCCGATAAATTTAATCTAACTGAATTTGATACAATTCTGACAAATCAGATAAGATTAAATTTTATAAGTAGCAGAGCTCAGGGTATACTTGAGTGGAGAGTCTTTGGTGAATTGGGAGAACAAATACCCTATCGATCTACGGCAACCTACAACCAGTCTTTATCAAAAGGTAAGACAACAACATTTACAATCAGAGCATATGATAAATTGTATAAGCCTGTAAAAGGTTATGTTTTTAATATAAATGCTAAAATTTTAAATGCTTTTACCACTAAGTCGGAAACTTATATAATCGATAATAAGGCATATGATAGCTCGGCTGAAAAAGTATTACTTCCACCTGCCGACTCAACCGGAAAAGTTGTTTTTGATGTGACACTTCCTGAAAATATCAGGCCTACAAACGGAATAGAGCTAACAATCAATTTTAGTGATGGTAAGACTCCATTTAAAGTTTTTAAATTTCAGGAACCAGGACTTTCACCGCCTGCAGTAATACAGGATAATACTCTTAATAATGTAGATAATACAATCGAGTTGACTTTTACAGACAATGTTGAGTGGAGAGGCGCAGTTACAGGTATTACTTCAAATGGTTTGTTGTTAAATAAATCATCATATAAAATTGAGGCTGGCAAAATTTCTATTACACCCGATTTGAATAATAATTTATCTGTAGCTGGACAGAAAACAATATCGATAATAGCTTCAGGTTATGCTAATGCAGTTGTCAATCAAACTATTCTGGCAGGAAAAATTGATACATTGGTTTCGCAGATAACTTCACGATTGAAACTTTTTAAAAATGTTGTAAATATACCTTTCAAAATAAAAGCTCTTGACAAATTTGGTAATGCAATTTCCGGAATATCTTTAAAATGGCAATCGGAAGTTAAAAATCTTAATAAAGCAAACAATGAGGTCTATACAGTCAATGGCATAAGTGTAAACGGCAATCTTGAAAATCAGGAAGTCGCTAAAACTCTGGCAGACGGCACATCTACCATCACTGTTAGTATTCCTTCTGTTGTTAATATCGGAGATGGTATAACGATAAGAGTAAAGACTGAAGATGGTGCTTTCTTAAGTTCAAAAATTGAGTATTTATCGATGGCAAGTGAGAAGCAGGTTTACATTGATAACAAATTGAGAACTCTTGAATGGTCTTACAGTAAATCGGCTATGTCAGATAACTTTGTGGTTTTTTGGGGAGGGCTTTCCGGAACAAATCCTCAGAGTCCGGCTAACGGAAATTCTTCGATAGCATTTGATCCTTTGGAGATATTAGATCAGATGGAAAGATATCTTGCCTTATATGTAGATACTTTAGGATTTATTACAAATAAAAATGTAGGTAATATGGCAAAATACAGGTTTCCGGTTGTTATTAACGAAACCTGGAATAATAATGAATATACCGGATATGCATTTGGCGGTTCTACAGATGGTGTTATTGGTGCAATGTGGGTAAATCCAAGTGCTACAAAAGGTAGTGGTTTTGTATTGGCTCATGAGTTTGCACATATGTGCCAGGCAATGATACCAATACAATATCCCGGTAAGGGAATTAAAGATCCGGCTAGTGGCATCTATAATCTTGGTATGTTTTGGGAGTCTCATGCTAATTTTATGGGTTTCACTGCAACCGGCGATGTTGAGAGGGCAAATCCGCAAAGATTTGTAAACACTTCAATGTTGCATTTCAGTTCGACTTCACATTATTATGAGAATAACTTCTACCTGCAATATTTGTACGATAAATACGGAATGGAAGTTATAAATAAAATCTGGAGAAATGCGACTCAGGGCATGCATCCATTGTTGTCACACAGGATTAATATGTCATATACTCAGGATCAGCTGAATGACGAGATTGGTGACTATGCAATGCATAATGTAACGTGGGATTATTCTATAAAGGACAACCTATCTGGTATACTCAAAAAGCAGGGGCCGGTTGTTGTGTGCAGGGAATATACTATACCTGATACTTCATATAAAAATCCGGGTTGGTATGTTGTTCCAAAAGAAATGGCTCCGGCAGATTATGGCTATAACATTATTCCTTTGTTTCCTGACGAAAATGCAACAAAAGTAGGCATAGATTTTAGCGGTTTCGCAAATACGCCTTCAGGAGGTGCGGGATGGAGATTTGGACTTGTGGCAGTAGATAAGGCGGGCAAGGCAAGATACAGTAATATTTTTAATTCCGGATATGGTGAGATTGACTGGGCGGCGTCAGACAGTAGTTTGTTTCTGGTCGTAACCGGAGCTCCCAAAGTTCATCATAATTACGTGTGGAATCCAGGTTGGCCTAAAATTTACCGTTATCCGTACAGCTTTAAAGTTTCAGGCGCATTACCGGCCGGGCATAAGCCTGGTTACAATAACAGAAGAGGATTAAATGCGGGCAGAATACATTCTAACGGTGGCGGTTGGGTCGCTTCTACTGCTAGTGTTGCAGCTTCATCTTTTGTTGGAAAAAATGCACAGGTTTTAGGTAAGGCAATTGTTACCGGAAACTCCAGAATTGAAGATTATGCAATTGTTACTGATAATGCAGAAATATCTGGTAGCGCAGTTGTAAGAGGTAATTCAATTGTAGGCTCAACATCAAAGGTTAAAGACAGAGCTATTGTTGAAAAATCAGCAAGGGTGTATTATAGCAGTTCAATTTCAGGTGATGCAGTAATTACAGGTAGCGCTATCGTATATTCAAGCAGTGTATCGGGCAATGCAAAGGTAAAAGATCTTGCCTGGCTTAACAATGCTAATATCTCCGGAACCGCTGTAATAGGAGGTGATGCAGAAGACTTTACGACAATTTCTTCGGGCACTTATCTGCAGGATTACGAGCTTAGAAAAGGTGACGGACTTGTAAATCATTATCTTAATATTGATGTAAATCCATCTATTGCTGAATACGACAGCCTGCCAACAGGTATTGTAGCTGAGAGCCACATAAAAGCCGGAGTTTATCCTAATCCTGCAAGTGATTTTATAATAATTGAAAGTCCACTTAGGGCAGATGTTTATATTTACGATTTGAGTGGTAAGTGCTTGTATAAAAATTTCGTTGAGGGTAAAACGACATTACCGGTTTCAGCATTTGGTGGTAAGGGTTCTTACATAATTCAATTAAATACAACAACCGAAACAAGAAGAATTAAGCTACTCGTTAAATAGTGTGGTTCTATTATCAGCTAAACAAATCCTGAAAAACATCAAGCGATTTTATAGCTGGAAAATCAGTAAGATGAATCCTGT
>CAZFUO010000077.1:0-9888 GCA_964522065.1 uncultured Bacteroidales bacterium
GGCTCCTTTCAGACAAGGACGTTTTTTTGCCCAATTAAGTAAAATCATAGATTCTTCTCTGCCATAAAAACGTCCTTGTCTGAAAGGAGCCTCTTCGTGAATTGATATTCCACTTAAGAAAACCTGCTTGCCATTTAGAAGTACCTGCTTGCCCTTGGTTTCTATATGTCTGAAACCAATCTTATCATTTAAAACCTCACTACCATTTTTAATTATAACATCATAAAGTTTTGGACTTTCAGGACTCCATAGCTTTGGTTTGGCAGACAGGTTAAAAGAGACATTTCCATTCTGATCGGTAACATACTTCTTTGACAACTTTAATTCAGGTATTTCAATTTCAACTTCAACACCAGCCTTAGCTTCATTTAGTTTAACAAATCCGGTAATTTTATCGTATTTGCCTTTTTCAAGCTGTACTAAATAATCATCAACATATGTATCAGGAACGCTTACAAGTAAAACATCCCTGGTTATTCCACCATAATTCCACCAGTCAAAATTAACAGTAGGCACCATGTCAGGTTTCCTTTCATTGTTAACTCTTAAAACGACAAAATTTCTGCCATTCTTAACTTTATCAGTTATATCAAAACTAAATGGAGTGAAACCGCCCTCATGCGTACCGATTTCCTCTCCGTTTAAATAAACATTTGTAAAATAATTTACTGCACCAAAATACAAAAACAACTTCTCCCCTTTTTTTACTTCAAAAGTAAAATCTTTCTTATACCAAATACTGCCTTCATAAAAAAACAACTTATCAGATTGTGTATTCCAATCTCCCGGAACCATTATTAAAGGAGCTGTATCAAAATTATATTCTACTATATCAGAAACATTTCTTGCTTTCTGATTTTTGAAAAAACCGTTTTTAGTTACGTTCATTCTGTAATCATAATAGCCATTGTCATATGGATCTACAATGTGATTCCACGACCCGTTAAGAGTCTGATGTTGTCTTGAATAGACATTTTGCAAAACATTTCCGGCTTGTGCAATTATAGAAACCGAAAAAAATAAAAATAAAATTTTAAAAGATTTCATGCTTTATGGTTTATTTAAAAATTCCTAGATCCCAGTTATCATACCAGTTTAAAACAGGTAACTTATTTTCGAAAATTATTGGCACCCAAATATATCTTCCATCTGATGGCTTTCTTGGCCTCCATCTGTCAGCCATCAAAATGTAAGCATCTTTCATACCTTCAACTTTAAAAATAAAAGTACTCTGTGAGTCAAAAGATATATTTGCTTTATCACCTTTCCAGGGATTAGGAAAAAGTGTCCATGGTCCCATAATATTTTTTGAGGTAAGTAATCTCGCTGGATTTGGATCCCACCCGGTACAACCGGAAGTAATCATAAAATAGGTTCCGTCTTTTTTGAATATTGCAGGAGCTTCGTTATGTCCGGCTGGAGCAACCCTAACATATTTCCCGGTATGAGACTGATAATCATCGCTTAGCTCAGCAATTTGCAAAGTAAGATTTTCTTCTGATGAAAAAATATGATATGCCTTATTATCATCATCAACAAAAATTGTCATATCTCTTGACATCTGCCCACCATCAAAATCTCTTTTCACAAAAAGACCTCTAGCAACAGCATCAAGCCATTCAGGTGTCCACGATTTTAATTCTGAGTCCTTAGATATATCAGTTGTTTTATCTTTATCTTTCATATCTGCAGGCCAAATGCCGGGATTAGGTCTGTAAGATTTAACAAACTTATATGGGCCGGTTGCATTATCGCTAATAGCCAGGCCTACTCTTGCAGCCGAATATTGTTGTCCTTTTAATTCCAGATGGAACCACATAACAAACTTCCCTGTTTTTTTATTAAATACGACCTTTGGTCTTTCAATAATACAACCTTTTGTAATATCATGATTTGCATCATCTTCTATTACACTCAAAGCTACACCCCGGTAATTCCAGTTATACAAATCAACTGACGAGTAACAATTTACTCCAACTAATGCATTATTTGAGAAATCACTCTTGTGTTCTCCAAACCAATAATATACACCATCCTGGTACAACATTCCACCACCATGAGCATTTATGTGCTGACCTCTATCGTCAGGCCATACTTCTCCTGGTGTAAAAGCATTATTTATACAAAAAGCAGGGAGTTGAAATAAGACAATAATTGCTAAAAATAAAAAAGGATTTTTATTCATGGTATTCTAATTATGTTGCTCATAAGCAATCAAATATAGCCATAAAATAAAAATCCTGAAAGATTTTAAACTACTTTTTTAACCTCTGCGAATTCTTCCTCCAATTAAATCAAGAATTTCTGATGTTATCGCTTGTTGCCTTGTCTTATTATATAAAATTTTCAATTCTCTAAGCAACTCGTTTGCATTATCAGTAGCAATTTGCATAGCTGTCATTCTTGCAGCATGTTCAGATACAAGTGAATCTGAAATTGCAGAGTAAACTCTTGTTGCCATATATTGTGGAAACAATAATCCTAAAAACTTTAACGGGCCAGGTTCGGTTAGCAGATCCTGAGGCTGAGTAGCTTTACTGTTAAAATCCGGTTTATAAGGAAGTACAGTTTGCTCAGTAATTACTTGCTTTGAAGCTCTTAGCAATTTATGATATAAGAATTCAATTTTGTCAAACTCTTCATTTCTGAATTTTTCCAGTAATATATTTGAGAAGTTTTGACACTTTTCAACAGATGGTTTATCTATCAATTTACAACCTTCAAGGTCTAAATTAATATCAGTACGTTGTAATGAATGTGTAATTTTATTTCCAATAGGAAAAACCACGACACTAACTCCGGCTTTTCTGTATTTTTCTACAAGTAATTCCGTATCTTTTAACACGTTAGAATTAAACGAACCGCACAAGCCGGTATCTGAAGATATTGATATTATTGCAACTTTTTTTACAGGCCTTTCTTTCATATAAACAAATTCCATTTCATCACGCCCTTCAAAAATGCTTGAAAGTAATTCATTCATCTTATCGTCATAATGCTTTACTTTCTTTACAGAAATCTGAGCCTGATGAAATTTAGCTGAAGCGATCAACTTCATTGCAGAAGTAATCTTCAGTGTATTTTGTACCGATGCTATCCGGTTTTTTGTTTCTTTTAGAGAGGCCATTTTTTATCAGATAGAGTATTTTGAAGACAATCGTGAAGCGGTTTCGGCAAGTATCTTCGTATAATCATCATTAATTACACCTATATTCAGATCTTTTAATATCTCCGGATTGTTTAGCTCAATTTCCTGAAGAAAATCAGATTCAAATTCACTTACATTTTCCAGAGGCACCTGCTTCATTAAGCCCTGTGTGCTACAATATAATATTGCAATTTGTTTACCAACAGACATGGGTTGATACTGAGGCTGAATTAATAGCTTGGTATTTTTTCTTCCCTTATCGAGCATTAAAGCGGTAACGGGGTCCATATCACTGTTAAATCTGGCAAATGATTCAAGTTCACGAAATTGTGCCTGGTCAATTTTTAAAGTACCGGCAACTTTTTTCATTGCTTTATTCTGAGCATTACCTCCTACACGAGATACAGAAATACCAACATTAATCGCAGGACGAATACCACTGTTAAACAAACCTGTATCCAGGAATATCTGACCATCTGTAATTGAAATTACGTTGGTTGGAATATATGCAGAAACGTCACCTGCTTGAGTCTCGATAATTGGCAAAGCTGTTAGTGAGCCACCTCCTTTTATTTTTGACTTCATGCTTTCAGGCAGGTCATTCATATTTTTTACAACCTCATCTCTGTCAATAATACGGGCTGCACGTTCAAGTAGTCTTGAATGTAAATAAAAAATATCACCAGGATAAGCTTCGCGTCCTGAAGGTCTTTGTAAAATTAGTGAGATTTCACGGTATGCTACAGCCTGCTTTGAAAGGTCATCATATACAACCAAAGCATCACGACCGGTATCTCTGAAATATTCACCAAGTGCACATCCTGCAAACGGAGCATAATATTGTAGTGCAGCAGGATCTGCAGCAGAAGCAGAGATTATTGTTGTATAATCCATTGCCCCTTTTTCCTGAAGGGTTTTTACAATTGTAGCAACTGTTGATGCTTTTTGACCAATAGCTACATAAATACAGTAAACAGGTTTACCTGCTTCAAAATTACTTCTTTGATTTATTATTGTATCTATCGCAATAGCAGTCTTACCTGTTTGTCTGTCACCGATAATCAATTCTCTTTGACCTCTTCCTATAGGTATCATTGCGTCAATAGCCTTAAGACCAGTCTGTAGAGGCTCTTTTACAGGTTGACGATAAATTACACCTGGAGCTTTCCTTTCGAAAGGCATTTCAGTATTTGCATTGTTAATTGGGCCTTTACCATCTAACGGACGGCCAAGTGTATCAATAACACGGCCAAGCAAACCTTCACCAGCCATAATTGAAGCAATTTTACCTGTACATTTTACAGTGTCATTTTCTTCAACCATATCAGACTGACTAAAAAGAACAGCTCCAACATTATCTTCTTCAAGGTTCATCGCAATTGCACGAGCACCATTGTCAAATTCTAAAAGCTCACCAGAGCGAACATTCTTCAAACCATAAATACGGGCTACACCATCACCAACAGTTAAAACAACACCGGTTTCTTCGAGTTGAATGGTTTCATTCATCTCTTTAAGCTCCTGACGCAGCAATTCACTTACCTCACTGACTTTGATATCTTTCATCGGTAATCTTTAATTTAAATTATATTGTAAGAGTTTTCCGGATATTCATCAATCTGGTTTTTATACTTGCATCCAGGCGTTTTTCGTCTGTAATCAAAATATATCCACCAATTATATCCTGTTGAACAACATGTGTAAGTTCAATTTTTTTGCCGGAACCCAGCTCAAGCTTGTTCAAAATCTGATCAATCTTGTCCTTTTCCATAGGTACGGCAGTAATTAGCTTCACCCAGATTATACCCTTTTCTTTGTCATAAGTTAGCTTGTAACTATGACAAATATCTGCCAGAATATCTTCTCTGCGATGTTTTGTAAGCAGATGAAAAAAACGTTGCAGCGAATCGGATAAATTTTTACCTGCAGCCTTCTCAAGTAAAAGCAACTTTCTTTCCTGAGTAAAAATCGGGCTTGATAACGCCTCGGCAAATTCAGGCATTTTATTAAGATGACTTAAAAGTGCCTTTAATTCATCATAAACCACCCCCTCCTCTCCGGTTGAAACCGAAAAGTCATACAAAGCCCTGGCATAACGAGAAGAAATCAAACCAACATTCATATTCTACAATTTCTTATCATCCATTTCACTCAAAAAACGATCTATCAAAGCCTGTTGTTCGTTATTATCTATAAGATGATTGCGAAGCAACAATTCAGACATTTGTACTGATAAAAACGCAATTTCATTATGAAAACTACGCATCGCTTTTTGCTTTTCTGCCTCCGCTTCAATTTTAGCAAGTTCTATCAAACGACGACCCTCATCCAAAGATAAATCTCTGGCTTCAGATAAAATTCGTTCTTTTTTCTCGGCTGCTTCTCTGAGTATTGCGTCTTTTTTTGACTGAGCATCCTGCAACATTTCTTCGATTTCTCTCTGAACAGTAGCAAGTTTTTCCTCAGACTTACGTGCATCTTCTATTGATTTTGTGATAAATGCTTTACGTTCTTCAACGCTTTTCAATATCACAGGAAACCCGAATTTTGCAAGTACAAAAAAGACAATACCAAATACCAGAAGCATCCAGAACAGTAAACCAAGTTCCGGAGTTAATATTGACATATCTTATTTTTTTTACAAAGCCAAAAAACAAACAACTATCGCAAACAATGAAGCAGCCTCAACAAGAGCAGCAATAATCAACATTGATGTACGAATGTCACCGGCAGCTGACGGTTGTCTTGCCATTGATTCCATAGCTGAACCACCAATTTTGCCAATACCGATACCTGCTCCGATAACAGCCAGACCTGCACCAATAGTTGCTCCCAGTTTTCCGATACCCATACCGACTGTAGCTTGTAATAATAATGTTGCTAACATACTAAAAGGTTTTATAATTAATTTTATTAATGATGATGTTTGACTCTGGCAAGACCAATATATACAGATGATAAAAGTGTAAATATATAAGCCTGCAAAAATGAAACCAATATTTCAACAAAAAACATAAACACGCTAAGGAAAACTGACAAAGTTGTCATGGCAGCATTAATTGCAACCCCCATAGACACTGTTACAAATATCAGCGAAACCAGACTAAGCATAATTGTATGCCCTGCCATAACGTTTGCAAACAAACGTATCATCAGAGAAAACGGCTTTGAAATTACACCGAATATCTCAACTATAGGCATTAAAGGAATGGGAAGTTTTAAAAAAGAAGGCACATCAGGCCAAAATACTTCTTTCCAGTAAGCCTTGGTTCCGAAAACATTAACAATAATCATAGTAAACAATGCAAGCACAAATGTAACAGCTATGTTACCTGTAACATTAGCACCACCCGGAAATAAAGGAACAAGTCCCAATAGATTGTTTACCAGAATAAAAAAGAATACAGTCATTAAATATGGCTGAAACTTTTTATAGTCCTCACCAATATTAGCTTTAATAACATCCTCTTTAAGAAACTCTATAACTACCTCAATCATTCCAATGAAACCGCCAGGGGCCTGCATAGGATGTCTTTTGTACCATCCTGCAATTGACATAACAATAATCAAAAGAACTGTTGCGCTAAATAATAAAGCAAATACATTTTTCGTTATTGACATATCAAAAGGCCTTACTTCCTGACCTTTAGAATCTTTCTCTACAATTTTACCTGCATATTTACCTTCATGAGAAAGGTAATAACCATTATAAGGATGCTCACCATGAAGTTTTCCAGAAAAGAAAACGCTCCAGCCTCTTTCTTTACTGTATAAAATAACGGGCAATTGTATTTCTATATGCTTATCTTTTATAGTAGCAATATGCCATGTATAAGCATCGTTGATATGGTGAAATATCATTTCTTTTACATCTAGCTCTTCTTGTTTGTTTTCAGCATTAACATTGTTAACTCCAACAAACATAAAAACCATTAATATAACAGGCCATATCTTACGCAACATCTTCATCATGGGGTATAAGATTTTTTTTCCTTCTCTTTTCGTAAATATAGAAAAACCAGGTATCAATAACAATATAAAAAATGTAAAAACCTAAAGTTGTAAAGCCAAACTCCTTTACGTTTTTATGAACAACCCAGGCATAAATACCTATAAACAATGTAGCCAGAAGTATTTTTGCCCCTCTTGCAATCATATATGTAAAGGTCAATGAATTTGGTTTAATTGTCGGAGTTAGCTCCAAAGCAACAGCCATAGCAAGGCCTGTTATGTAAAAGAAAACAGGAATAGGAATAAACCACTCAAAGAAATTTTCAGGCCATATAATACTAAAAATACCACCCACAACCAATGTTAAAACCACATTGATGCAGGTAACAATTAAAATCAGTTTTAATAGACTTTTCAATTTGTTATTCATAAACCTCAACTATTCAGGCAAACGCTTATAACATCATCCTGAACTTTTACAAATCCTCCTGAGACCTCAAGCTCTTTTTCCTCGGGAGTATAATATTTTATTTTTCCTTCTTTTAAAATTGAAACAAAAGGAGTATGCCCCGGCAATATACCGAAAGATCCTTCCAGACCAGGTAAAACAACAGATGTAACATTGCTGCTTACCAATACACCTTTTAAAGACAATACTTCCAGCTGCATATTTTATTTCGCTTGTTCCAGTAGTTTTTTACCTTTTTCAATAGCATCTTCTATAGTACCAACATTCAAAAACGCTGCTTCAGGTAAATAATCAACCTCACCATCAAGAATCATTTTAAAACCGCGAATTGTATCACCAATATTTACCATTACACCTTTAACTCCTGTAAAAGCTTCAGACATTGTGAATGGCTGCGAGAGAAAACGTTGAACTCTTCTTGCTCTGTTAACGGTTGTTCTGTCTTCGTCGGATAACTCTTCCATACCAAGAATGGAAATAATATCCTGTAACTCTTTATTTCTCTGAAGAATTTGTTTTACTCTTTGAGCAGTATTATAATGATCGTCTCCAATAATTCTTGGATCGAGTATTCTTGAAGTTGAATCAAGTGGATCTATAGCAGGGAAAATGCCCAACTCAGAAATCTTTCTGTTTAATACAGTTGTCGCATCAAGGTGAGCAAATGTAGTAGCAGGTGCAGGGTCTGTCAAGTCATCAGCAGGTACATATACAGCCTGAACGGATGTAATTGATCCTGATTTAGTAGATGCAATTCTTTCCTGCATAGCACCCATTTCAGATGCAAGTGTTGGCTGATAACCAACAGCAGAAGGCATACGTCCCAACAAAGCGGAAACTTCAGAACCAGCCTGAGTAAAACGGAAAATATTATCTATAAAAAACAAAATATCTTTAGGTCCAGTATCTTCCTGGTCTCTTGCATCTCTGAAAGATTCAGCAACAGTAAGACCAGATAACGCAACAGAAGCACGTGCTCCGGGAGGTTCGTTCATCTGACCAAAAACCAATGTTGCCTGAGACTTTGCCAACTCATCATAATCAATTTTTGATAAGTCCCAATCGCCTGCAGCCATACTCTTTTTAAACTCAGCTCCATATCTGATAACATCAGACTCTATCATTTCTCTCAAAAGGTCATTACCTTCTCTGGTACGTTCACCTACTCCGGCAAAAACAGAAAAACCCTTACTCTTTTTTGCAACATTGTTGATAAGTTCCATAATAAGAACTGTCTTACCAACACCAGCGCCACCAAAGAGACCAATTTTTCCACCTTTTGCATAAGGTTCGAGTAAATCAATAACTTTTATACCTGTATAGAATATCTCAGTTGAGGTTGTTAGTTCACTAAATTCGGGAGGATTTCTGTGAATTGGTAAGCTATCATCACTAACCAATTGCTTAAGACCATCAACAGGCATACCTGTTACATTCAGAAGTCTTCCTTTCAGATTTTCGCCTACCGGTACCATAATAGGATTACCTGTAGCAAAAACCTCAGTACCTCTTCTCAAACCATCAGTACTGTCCATAGCAACCGCTCTGACTGTATTTTCACCAATATGTTGCTGTACCTCAACTATCAACTCTTTATCAGAATCGACAGGAATTCTTACAGCATCATGAATTTTTGGTAAATCTACTATTGTTCCCTTGTCAGCTTTGAAGTGAATATCAACTACAGGACCTATAATCTGAGAAACATAACCTTTTGAAACTACCATAGCATTAAATTTGAAAGCTCAAAGATAAATAAATAATCCGAAAAGACCTGCAAGTAAAATCACCAAGATTGGATTCATTTTTAACTTCCAGGACATCAAAAAAGAAACCACAAAAACGCCAACACTGGCATAATCTATAAAGTTTTCTCTGTTTATCATAGAAATTGCTGCCGCAGCAATAAGTCCGATTGTTACCGGTTTTATACCTGACAAAGCTGCATTAAACCATTTATTTTTTCTGTAAGACTCTATAAACTTACAGATAGCCAGCATTATAACAAAAGACGGGATACAAACTGCAAATGTAGCAATAATAGATCCAAAAACAGTTCCGGTTACAGTATATCCAACATAGGTAGCCGTATTTATTCCAATAGGGCCTGGAGTCATTTGAGATATTGCAATAATATCAGTAAACTCAGCCTGCCCAATCCAGGCATGTTTTCTGACTATTTCGTACTCCACAAAGGAGATCATGGCATAACCTCCCCCAAAACTGAAAAGTCCGATTTTCAAATATACCCAGAATAACTGAAAATAAATCATTTTATAAGCCTTATACCTTTATCTTCAAGTAAAATTATCCTCTTTTT
>CAZFUO010000078.1:0-6251 GCA_964522065.1 uncultured Bacteroidales bacterium
ATGATGGTAAGTATCATGACCTACTTCTTCAAGATCATTATGTTTACCGCTTACTCTCAAGCATTTTTGTGAATTGGCTACTCTGGTATATTTTGGACTAACATTGCCAAGAATGATATCTTTAAACTGGTTCATCCCTGCATTTGTAAACATCAAAGTTGGGTCATCCTTTACCACCATTGGAGCTGATGGAACTACTTTATGTCCTTTTGAAGCAAAAAAATCCTTAAATGATTCGCGAATTTCTATAGATGTCATGCCGTATTTCTTAAATTGCGTGCAAAAATACGTCTTATTTATTACTTTTGCATGTATTTGCAACCAAAAAGTGTTATATAAAAGTGGCCAAACGACCCATTTATCATTTTAATCCTGAAACGTTAAGCTTCGAGAGAGTTACCAGAAGTCTGTTACATAAACTCAAGTGGTTTATATTTCATACTCTGACCGGTATCTCAATGGGATTGGTATTTTTTATTTTATACCTGACATTTTTTGATACACCACTAACAAAAAAACTCAGAGAGGAAAATCTGCAACTTAAAAGTCAGTATAAATTATTGCAAAAGCAGACTGAAGATATAAAAGAAGTTTTAATCGATTTAAGGCAAAGAGATAACAATTTATATCGTGCTGTTTTACAGGCAGAGCCTATTCCTGATTCAATTTACGATGCAACACTTACCACTGCTGGTAGATATGCTGCGTTTGCGGCTATGAAAAATGAAGATCTTATGGTTTTTACTACTCAACAAGTAGATAAAATGGCAAAGATGACCTATATTCAGTCAAAGTCTTATGACGAATTGCTTGATATGGTAAAAAATAAAGAGAAAAGACTTTTGTGTATACCCGCTATTCAGCCAATTATGAATAAAGATCTTAGAAGTACTGCATCAGGATATGGCCCCAGAATTGACCCTGTTTACAGAGTCCCGACTTTTCATCACGGTATGGACTTTACGGCCAGAATTGGCACTGATGTTTTTGCCACTGGTGAAGGCAGAGTATCTTATGCCGGTTGGAAAAGAGGTTATGGCAATCTTATAGAAATTGATCACGGATACAGCTATAAAACCTGGTATGCTCATTTGCATGATATCAAGGTTAGGGTAGGTCAAAAGGTTGTAAGAGGAGAGGTAATCGGAGGTGTTGGTAACACCGGAAAATCAACAGGTTCGCACTTGCATTATGAAGTTCATTATAAAGGTCAGCCAGTTAATCCTACCAATTACTATTTTCTTGATCTTTCTCCTGAAGAATATGATAAAATGATTCAGATTTCTTCTAATTTTGGACAAACACTCGATTAATACCTAAAACACATAATTTATGTCTGATAACTATACAAAATTATATTACTCTATTGGTGAGGTCGCAGAGATGTTTGATGTAAACGAATCTTTGCTAAGGTATTGGGAAAAGGAGTTTGATACAATCAAACCAAAGAAAAACGGAAAGGGTACAAGATCTTATACAAAGGAAGATATCGAAGCGATAAGACTGATTTATTTTTTGGTAAAAGAAAGAAAAATGACTCTGATTGGAGCAAAGAAGCAAATTAAAGATCAAAAAAAGAAAATGACTTCACAAATGGAAGTTACAGACAGGCTTAAAAAGCTAAAAGCTGAAGTTGCAGAGTTAAAAGATTTGCTTGATCAGATTGAAACTGAAGGGGATTGATCTGTTTTAATCTCTTCGCCGGTTAACTCTTTTCTGTAAACAGACTGAACGCTTTTGATTCCTGAAAGTTTCATACACAGGTTTTGTACATCCTGAATATCGTGAACGTTTAGCTCAATAGCTCCGCTAAAGATTCCGTCTTTTGTGTCAAAAACCAGTCTGGTCATATTAACTGCCATCTCATCTGAAACTATTTTTGCAACCTTACTAAGCAAACCTACCTGATCAATGCCTTTTAATTCGATAGTAACAGGAAATGACAGTTCTTTTTTGGTAGCCCATTGTATTGAAACTATTCTCGAACCATAGCTGCTTTTTAATTTCATGGCTTTTTTGCATTGCCTTTTGTGAACGCTTATGTGTCCGTCATCTTCCAGATATCCTAAAACTTCTTCACCAGGTATAGGGCGACAACAGTCTGCTAGTCTGAACCTGTTTTGAATTGCTTCTTCAGTAAGATTGTATGTTTTTTTGAAATCAATTTTGTCGAAACTGTCTTTGGTTTCATCGAGAGTTATCTGCTTGTTGTTTCCAGAGCCAAAGGCTTGTTTCCAGTATCTGACAAGCAGATTGCCGTTACTGCCTGATTTTATTATTTTGGTAATTTCTTCAACATTCAATTCGCCGAGGGCTAATTTCATGAACAAGTCTTCTCTGCTCTCAGTTTTGAAGTAAGATTGTATTTTATCTATGCTTTGCTGGTCAAATGAAATTCTGTTTTTTGTAAGGAAGCCGGAAAGTATCTCTTCGCCTTTTTTCAGAATATCTTTGTTGTCTTTTCTGAATCTGGCTTTTAGTTTAGCTTGTGCTCTACCTGATGTAACATAGCTCAGCCATTCAATTTTGGGTATCTGATTTTTTGATGTAAGAATTTCAATCTGATCGCCACTTTTAAGTACATGACTCAACGGAACCAATTTATGATTAACCTTTGCACCTATACAATGAAATCCTAGCTCTGTGTGAAGCTCGAATGCAAAATCGAGAGCTGTAGCACCAAAAGGCATTGTTTTAATGTCTCCCTTTGGTGTAAATACAAAAATTTCTGAAGAGTAAAGATTTAGCTTTATTGTGTCAAGAAAATCGATTGCATTGGGTTCGGGATTTTCAAGAATTTCTTTTATCATGTCAATCCATCTGTTCAACTCGGTCTCTTCGTCAATTTCACCTGTCTTGTATTTCCAGTGAGCTGCAAAGCCTTTCTCTGCAATCTCATCCATTCTTGTACTTCTTATCTGTACTTCTATCCATTCACCCAGAGGCCCCATGGCTGTTACATGTAGTGCCTGATACCCATTGGCTTTCGGGTTGCTTACCCAGTCTCTGATTCTGTCAGGATGATGCTTGTATATATCAGTTACAGCCGAATATATATCCCAACATTTCTTTTTTTCTTCAGCAAACAAGGCTGCTTCACCTTTTAATGATGAAGATGTTGTGTTGAATATAATTCTTACCGCAAGTATATCAAATATTTCCTCAAAAGGGACTCCTTTAGTTTGCATTTTATTCCAGATGGAGTAAACAGATTTTATTCTGGCTCTCAATCTGTAATCTAACCCCATATTGTCAAGTTTCTCCTTTATGGGTTTGGTAAAAAGTTCGTATTGAGTGTTTCTCTTTTCGGCAGTACTTTCTATTTTCTTTGTTATCTCTGCAAATGTCTCCGGATGTTCATATTTGAAGCTAAGATTTTCAAGCTCGGTTTTTATTTTATTCAGACCTAATCTGTTTGCTAAAGGTGCGTACAGATACATGGTTTCACCTGAAATCTTAAACTGCTTACTTGGCAACATAACACCAAGTGTTCTCATATTGTGCAATCTGTCGGCTATTTTAATAAGTACAACTCTGATATCTTCAGACATTGTAAGTAATAATCTTCTGAAATTCTCAGCCTGAGCAGATGCCTGGACACCAAAAATACCACCGGAGATTTTAGTTAATCCATCAACAATTGATGCTATTTTTGGTCCGAAATTTTTTGATATGTCTTCAATTGTATATTCTGTATCTTCAACAACATCATGAAGTAAAGCAGAGCAAATGGAAGTCGAACCTAATCCAATTTCAGTACAACAGATTCTTGCTACTGCTATCGGATGCATTATATAAGGTTCGCCTGATCTTCTTTTTATACCTTTATGAGCCTGATTTGCGAAATTAAATGCCTTTGTGATAATATCAACCTTCTTCCTGTGATTTGAATCCAGGTATTCCCTCAGAAGCGACTGAAAGGCATCATTAATTAAATTGTTGTCAGCCTGGCTGAAAACTTCAGACTCTTCCATAATATTAGTAAATTTTCAAACGCTGACCAGGGAATATTTTTGAAGTATGCATATTATTCCACTTTTTCAATTTGGTAACAGTTACTCTGTGTCTGTTTGCAATTGTTGAAAGTGTGTCACCTCTTCTTACTTTATAAAGCTTGTAGTCTGAAACCACAACTTTTACTGCAGCGGGTTCTGATGTAGCATTTACTGACAATAATTCTTCAGCTTTATATCTGGGAATACTGTCCATATTGTCAATAAATGACATTGAATATACTGCTGGTAGTTTTATAGCATAAGGGGTTTCAGGTGATGCAGGAATAATATCTCTTCTATAATGAGGATTCATAGCTTTAAGCTCGCCCTTTGGTATGCCTAAAACAGCTGAAATCTGATCAAAATGCATTTTGTCATGTACCATTAAGGTATCAGTCATTGTAGAAAAATCCATTTCTACAGGACAAATTTTATGTTCCTTATGATGCAGCATCACGTAATTTGCAGCAATAAATAATGGAACATATCCTCTTGTCTCTCTTGGCAAATAGTAATAAATATCCCAATAGTTCTTTTTTCCACCAGATCTGCTTATGGCTTTATTGACATTTCCAGGACCACAATTGTATGCAGCAATAGCAAGATGCCAGTCTCCATAAATGTTATATAGATCTCTAAGATATCTAATAGCTGCGTCTGTAGCCTTAATCGGATCCATTCTCTCGTCAACAAGAGTGTTTATATCGAGACCGTACATTTTACCGGTTCCGAACATAAATTGCCACAGTCCTGTAGCCCCTGCTCTCGAAACCGCTAACGGGTTGAGTGCTGACTCAACAATGGCCAGGTATTTTAATTCGAGAGGAACTTTGTATTTTTCTATTGTTTGCTCAAAAAGAGGAAAGTAATATTCGCTTAGTCCGAGCATTACTTCCATCTGTTTTCTTTTTTTACCACTATACATATCGATGAAACTTCTTACAATATCATTATAAGTCATCGGTATTACTGTTGGTATTGACTCAAGTCTCTTTCTAACAATTTCATCAGAAAAATAAGGATTTATAGAGTCACAGTCACATTGTGCATTTGAAGGTTTGTATGTTTTGATATGCCAGTCCTGCAGAAGACTGTCAAGGTTTGTGTTTAAACTCTCAGGCATATCTATACCTTTGTCAACCCACGAATTTCCCATCAGGTCCTCAGAATTCGGAATGTCATTAATGGCATTGAGTGAGAAACTAATAATCAGAAATAACGTTAGTTGAAGAAAACGATTCATAAGCTATATTAATATTTAAAAACGAAAAGATAAACTCATTTCAATACCCTTTGACCCTCCTGTACCGTAAAGATCCAGATTTGGTTGCATAGTTAAATCCGGGCTTATATCAAAGTCGTATAACTGTGCATCTACATACGCGTCCAATATACAAAATAAATAAACACCAACTGCACCAATAATACTTAAATCTCTGTTTCTACGATAAATTTGTTGTCTGTTCTTAAGAATATTTGTCAAATTAGACTGTGAATAGTTAGAAGAACTATTAGGTAAAAGCTTCTTGTAACTTTCGGTATTTGGATTATCATCAGTGATGTCCCTGTATGCATTTGTGTAAGCAACATAGTATTTGTTGTTCCAGCTTATTGCATATGAAATTGCAGCTATACCGGCTCCAACTATTGGCAATTTCCAGTATCTTCTGTTATAAACCTGGCCTAATCCGGGAAATAAAGCTGAATACCAGATTGCTTTTGTCGGGTCTGGTTTTTTAATACTGTCTTTTAAAGCAGTTCTGATATCTTTAACTGATATGCTGTCAGTGACAATTATTAATGGTTGAGTAACAGTGTCATTTACTACATTTTGGGCACTAATATTCAGGCTTCCGCAAGTAAAATAAATTACAAACAGAAAAATGATATAACAGGGCCTATATGTTTTATTTGAAAAATTCAATTTTATACAATTTTATCAAAATTCTCCAAAAGTTGCTCCAGTTGTTTCTCCGATTTAAATGGTATGCTTATGGAGCCTTTACCGTTATTGCCTATTGTGAATTTCACATTGGTTTTTAATCTTTCTGAAAGCATTTTCTGTAGCTCAATATATTCTTCAGGAGTTCTTTTTTTTGTTTTGCTTTTTTCCTTAACAGGTTTTTCATCTGCAGGTGAAGACAGGGCTTTTACCAATTCCTCAACTTTTCTTACAGAGTATCCGAATTTCAGAATATCTTCATAAATTGATAGTTGAGTCTCTGGGTTTTCAACACCCATTAATGCTTTTGCATG
>CAZFUO010000078.1:6351-9874 GCA_964522065.1 uncultured Bacteroidales bacterium
TCGTCTTCTGCGGTTTTGACGTAAGCAGGAACACGGGTTAATCCGGCTAACTTTGCTGCTCTGAATCTTCTTTCACCTGCAATAATCTGATAATTGCCCTCAGACATCTTTCTAAGAGAAATTGGTTGTATCAGTCCTAAATTCTTAATGGAAGTTGACAATTCTGAAAGTGAATCTTCGTCAAATTCGCGTCTTGGCTGGTCGGGGTTGGCAAAAATCATTGATAATTCAACTTCATTAATTGAAGTTGATCCCTCAGTTCTGATCTCATCAGTGCTCAATAGAGCATCAAGGCCTCTGCCTAAAGCGTTTTTCTTAACCATTTGTCTAATTATTATTTCTTGTTCTTTTGAAGTATCTCAAGAGCAAGTTGCATATAATCAACTGATCCTTTAGAGTCTGCATCAAAAAGTAATACGGGCGTTCCATAACTGGGCGCTTCACTTAGTTTGACATTTCTCTGAATACTTGTTTTGAAAACAAGATCCTGGAAATGTCTTCTGACTTCTTCACTTACCTGTTTTGCATGTCTTAATCTCGAATCGTACATAGTAAGTAAGAATCCTTCAATTTCCAGCTTTGGATTAAGCTTGGATTTTATTATTTTAATTGTATTCAATAATTTGCTTATACCTTCAAGTGCAAAATATTCACATTGAACCGGTATCAAAACCGAGTCAGCAGCTGTTAAAGAGTTGACTGTAATTAACCCCAGAGAAGGAGAACAGTCAATAAATATATAATCATACTTTTCTCTCAGGGGATCAAGAATATTTCTCATCCTTTTTTCTCTTTCTGGAATGCTGATCATTTCGAGTTCAGCACCTACAAGGTCTATATGAGAAGGAAGCACATCCAGATTTTCAAGTTCTGTTTTATGAATTGCTTTTTCTGCATCCTCGTGATTAATAAGGCATTCATAGATGGTAGTCTCTAAAGACTTAATGTCAATGCCAAGTCCTGAAGATGTATTTGCTTGTGGGTCGGCATCTACTAATAATACTTTCTTTTCCTGAACAGCCAGTGAGGCTGCCAGGTTTATTGATGTAGTTGTTTTTCCTACTCCACCTTTTTGATTGGCTATAGCAATAATTTTTCCCATTCTGAACTGTGATTTTTTTAGCAAAAAAATTCAATGCGCAAAGATATTCAATTTTTTCAATTTTCATTTTTGTACCTTTGCAGTCAACCGATATTGATATGAAAAAAAGACCAGTAATATTGTTGTCTAATGACGACGGAGTAGAGGCAAAAGGATTGAAGTCCCTTATTGAAGCTCTTAGAGAATGTGGTGATTTAGTTGTAGTTGCGCCCGATTCAGGAAGATCCGGAATGTCCTGTGCAATAACTGTAACAACTCCTTTGAGATTAAAATTGATAAAAGAAGAGGAAGGTTTAAAAATTTATAAAAGTAACGGCACACCTGTCGATTGTGTGAAACTTGCATTAAATCAGCTCTTTAAAGATTCAGAACCTGATATACTTGTTTCAGGGATAAATCATGGAACAAATGCATCAGTTGCCATACACTATTCAGGTACAATGGGAGCTGTTCTTGAAGCATGTATGAATGGTATTCCTGCAATTGGATTCTCTCTCGATAATCATTCGCCTGAAGCATGTTTTGAACTTTCTGCACCATTTATCAGACAAATTACTGAAAGTGTACTTGATAATGGTTTACCTGAAGGTTGTTGTTTGAATGTAAATATTCCAATGACTGATGAAATAAAGGGTATTAAAGTCTGTCGTCAGACTAAAGGCCGCTGGATTGAAGAGTTTGATATTAGAAATCATCCAAAAGGTGGTCAGTATTACTGGCTAACCGGCAACTTCCATAATGACGAACCGGAAAATCCCGAAACAGATATGTATGCAATGAGAGAAGGTTATATTTCAGTGGTTCCGTCTCAAATAGATATGACTTCTTACACTTTGCTTGAAAAAATGAAAAGCTGGTACCTTTAATGAAGTATTATTTAATAGCAGGTGAGGCTTCGGGAGATTTACATGCGTCAAATCTCATGAAAGAATTGAAAGCTCTTGATAGCAAAGCTCAGTTTCGTTTTTTTGGTGGTGATTTAATGCAGGCGCAAGGTGGCTGTCTTGTAAAACATTACCGGGAAATGGCTTATATGGGTTTTTTCTCTGTTATTGCAAATGCCGATAAGGTATTGAAAAATCTTAGCCTTTGTAAAAAAGATATTTTTGACTGGAATCCTGATGTTTTGATTTTAGTTGATTACGCCGGCTTCAATCTGAAAATTGCTGAATTTGTAAAAAAGAAAATTACCGATCTGCCTGTTCATTTTTATATTTCTCCAAAAATCTGGGCCTGGAAAGAATACCGAATAAAGGCATTTAAAAAATACATAGACCACATGTATGTTATTTTACCCTTCGAAACCGCATTTTTTGAAAAGCATGGTTTCCCGGTAAATTATGTCGGAAATCCTTGTGTCGACAGTGTGGAAGAATTTCTTTCAAAACCGTTTGATAAAGTTGAATTCAGAAAAAAACATAGCCTTGACGACAGACCTGTTTTGGCAATATTAGCAGGAAGCCGTAAAAAAGAGGTGATTTCTAATTTGCCTTTAATGCTGGAAGTAGCAAATATGTTCAGGGAATATCAGATTGTAATTGCTGGTGCTCCGGGTCTTGATAAAGAATTTTATAATAGATTTCTGAACAATAATACCGGCATTATTTTTGGAGAAACATATTCTGTATTGAATATAGCAAATACTGCAATTGTAACTTCCGGAACCGCTACTCTCGAAACATGCCTTTTCAATGTTCCTCAGGTGGTATGTTATGCTATGGGTGGCGGACCGGTTCCGAATTTCCTGTTCAAACTTATAATGAAGGTTAAATATTTTTCGCTTGTAAATCTCATTGCAGATAAATGTGTTGTGGAGGAATTACTTGGTGAGAATTTTACAAAAGAAAGATTGTTTCAGTCTCTAAATGATATTATTAATGATTCTGAAAAAAGAAATAACATATTTGAAGAGTATTCAAATATTCAAAAGGTATTGGGAAAATCAGGCGCTGCAAAAAGGACAGCAAAATTGATAACAGAAAGACTTAATGTAAAGTCTTAGTCCAGAAGTACATATTAGGCTCGCATTCAATAAAACCGAGATTTTTGTAAAGAGCCATTGCGGATGTGTTATCTTCTCTTACTTCAAGTGTCAGTTTGCAATAGCCTCTGATTTCTGATTCCTCAATAATTCTTTCAAGCAATGCTTTTCCTAACCCTTTACCTCTGAAATTGCTATGGATTACAACGTCGTGGATGTACATATAAGGTTTAATCTTAAATGTAGAGAAAAGCTCGAAGCAAGTGGCCATTCCTGCAAATTGATTGTTGTATTTTACAAAAATAATAAATACTGTAGGGTGATTTGATAACTTTTCAATCAGTTCATTCTGTTTATTAATATCATGAGGCTCATAATCTCCCATAGGGTCAGCCATATAATGATTCAGTAGTTCTGCAAATGCTTTTTTATGATCACTA
>CAZFUO010000079.1:0-8869 GCA_964522065.1 uncultured Bacteroidales bacterium
TTCTCAACTGATCTAACAAACCTGAAGTAAGCAACCTCTCGGTTTTAAGAAAAAAATGCGTGGGCATTTCAAAGAGGTCTGAATGAGAAGACAATTCATGACCTATTCCTATAAACAAGTCTATCTTTTTTCTTTTCAACAAATCTGACACTTCTCTGTACAGATCCTGCGGACTTTTGCCACTTTGCAAGATGTCAGAAAGTATAAGAGTACGCTTCATCGCGGTTCCTTCAGACCTTCTTGCCTGAAAATCAAGCGCCATCTCCAAAGCATTTATATCAGAATTGTAACTGTCGTTAATTACAACACATCCATGTTTGCCCTCCTTTACCTCAAGTCTCATAGCTACAGGTTCCAATCTGGATATGCGCGAGGCAATCTGCTCATTGTCTATACCTCGCAACAACATAACTGCAAGGCAATTAATGGCATTCTCAAAAGAAGGAGCGTCAATAAAAGGAAGTGTAAGAGCAAAAGTCGTACCTTTCCATTTATATGAAATATTCAGATCTTTACCCGATTCGAAATCACGTGAAATATATAAATCAACTTCAGTATCTATTGTCGACCATTTAATCAGATTCCTGTCTGAATATCTTTCAGTTAAAACCTTATCGATAACAGGTTGATCCTTACAATATACAATCACCTGGCTATCAGCAAACAAATCTGATTTTTCCTCAGCCTTTTGTATTAACGAAACGAAATTTTCCTGATGAGCACTACTGATATTCGTAAAAATACCAATATCAGGCTTGATAATCCCGCTTAGTTTTTTCATTTCTCCCGGCATAGATATACCAGCCTCAAATATACCAAGGCCTGTATTATAATCCATTTGCCATACAGAAAGCGGCACCCCAATCTGAGAATTGTAACTTCTTGGCGATCTTTCTATTAAAACATCATCCCTGAGAAGTTGCCACAGCCATTCTTTTACAATAGTTTTTCCATTGCTGCCTGTTATCGCAATAACAGGACACTTAAACTTAGATCTGTGAAAACTTCCAAGAGCTTGCAAAGCCGACAAAGTATTGTCTACAAATAAAAAATTTGCCCCGTTAAATTCATCTGAATAATAACTTTTATCAGAAACCACGAAGTTTCTCAGCCCTCTTTTGTAAAGGTCAGAAATATATTTATGACCGTCATTTCTTTCTGTTTTGATTGCAAAAAACAAACTCTCATCGGGAAAAAACAACGATCTGCTGTCAGTAAGCAAAACCCTGACAATCTTATTTTCAGATATTGACTTTTCAGCATTGAGAATATCTGCTATCTCATTTATATAGTAATTTACCATAGCTTACTTTTAAAAAACGACAACTCCTCATCAAGATCAATTTCAGGCATTGCAGACTTGAGCATTTCAATAGCAGCAATGTTTTTTTGAGCAAACCTTCTGTATGCCTCATCGTTATCCTGCAAAGGTCTGTGATTGATTGCTTTTCTGATTTGCTGCACCTGACGCAAAACATCTTTTACAGTCTTATCAAAAAAAGTACCTGTAAAGTGCTCCCAAATATAATCTTTTGCCACCGAAGAAGGATGCAACATATCAGAATCATAAAATCTGTAATCTCTCAAATCGTCCATCATTATCTCATAAGAAGGATAATATGTTACAAAATCAAGTTCATTACAAATTTTATCTACTGCCAGATGCAAAACAGACTTACTTAAAGTATTTTCGTGTAAGCCATCCTTAAGATGTCTTATTGGGCTTACCGTCAGAATAATTTCGATATCAGGATTGTTTTTTTTAATCAAACTAAACAATTCTGTATAATCTTTAGTTATATCTTCAACATCCAGTCTGAACCTGTTGAAGTATGCAGAGGGAAATTTATGGCAGTTTGCAACTATGGCATTATTTTCAGCCAGAGAGTAAACCCAGGCAGTCCCAAATGTTACCATCAATTTGTTTACACTGTCAAAATGTGATACAGCTTTGTCGAAAGCAGTATTTATTTTGTTTAAGGCGGCCTGAGCATTTATATCAGAAAAACTACCGTGATGATCAAAACTATGATATAAACCATCATAAAACACCAGTTCTTTTTCAGAATAAATCTGTTTTGAAATCAGCCTCCTTAACGAATTACTTATTGAAAACGGGTTGTAGAGCACCCCAAAAGGATTTGTCATAACATCAAAACCACTGTCGTCAAGTTTTGTTCCGATATTTTCGGCAAAACAAGAACCGGTAACCATAATTCTGTCTTTATAAGACAGACTACAATTGTTTACAATTTGTGGTATTTTTGTTCTGAATTCCATGGGGTACAAAATTATAAATTATTATCTTTAATATTTGAAAAAAGATTACTTTTGCCTTCCCTTATAATTATGGAAGAGAATAAAAAACAAATACTCAACAATATACAGTTTCCTTCAGACCTCAGGAAACTTGATACAGATCAGTTACCGCAAGTTTGCCTGGAAATCAGACAAATGATTATTGACGAACTGGCAAAAAATCCCGGTCATCTGGGTGCCAGTCTGGGTGTGGTAGAACTTACTGTGGCACTTCATTATGTGCTGGATACTCCAAACGATATACTTGTTTGGGATGTTGGTCACCAGGCGTATGCCCATAAGATATTAACCGGCAGACGAGAGAGGTTTCATACTAACAGAAAGTTTAAAGGCATCAGTGGTTTCACACATCCTGATGAGAGTGAATATGATGCATTTATTGCAGGTCATGCTTCAAACTCTATTTCTGCAGCCCTGGGTATGTCTATTGCCAATAACGCAAAAGGCAAAAACAATCTGGTTGCTGCTGTTATTGGTGACGGCTCTATGTCCGGCGGATTAGCTTTTGAAGGTCTTAATAACGCATCAGTGCATCCTAACAACCTTTTGATCATTCTTAACGACAATCATATGTCTATCGACAGAAATGTTGGCGGGCTTAGTGATTATCTGGTTAAGATGACAACATCAAGAAGATACAACAGTATCAGATGGAAAACTTACCTGTTCCTCAAAAAGACAGGAATTATAAACGACAAGAGAAAAGGCAAGCTTTTAAGGTTTGGAAATAGCCTTAAAGCATTGCTTACAAATCAGCATAATTTATTTGAAGGCTTAAATATCAGATATTTTGGTCCTGTTGACGGTCATAATATTGAAAATCTGGTTAAGACATTAAATGATATCAAAGACATGAAGGGTCCAAAACTGCTCCATGTTTGTACCGTAAAAGGCAAAGGCTTTGCTCCTGCAGAAAAAGATGCAACAAGCTGGCATGCACCCGGACAGTTTGATAAAAATACAGGCCTGAAGATAAATAAAGATGCAGGCAAAGATATCCCTTTAAAATTTCAGGATGTTTTTGGCCATACTCTCGTGGAACTAGCTGAGAAAAATGATAAAATAGTCGGAGTAACACCGGCAATGCCAACAGGTTGCAGCATGAATATCATGATGGAGCACTTCCCTGACAGATCTTTTGATGTAGGTATAGCCGAAGGTCATGCCATTACATTCTCAGCAGGCATGGCAAAAGAAGGAATGATTCCATTTTGCAACATCTACTCATCTTTTGCTCAACGTAGTTATGATAATATAATTCATGATGTTGCAATTTTAAAACTTCCGGTAGTTATCTGCCTTGACAGAGCTGGTCTGGTAGGTGAAGATGGTCCGACTCATCATGGAGTTTTTGATATTTCAAGCTTAAGGGCAGTGCCCAATCTTATTATAAGTTCTCCGTTTGACGAACACGAACTTCGAAACCTCATGTACACAGCACAGCACGATAACCACGGCCCGTTTGTAATAAGATACCCAAGAGGCCAGGGTTTAAGAACTGACTGGAAAAATCAAATGGAATTAATACCTGTAGGCAAGGGCAAATGCCTTAAAGAGGGTAAAGACATTGCAATATTGTTTATTGGACCTATCGGCGAAAAAGCCCTGGAAGTTGCAGACAAACTATCAAAAGAAGATATTTCTGTTGCAGTTTATAATATGATATTTGTAAAACCGCTTGACGAACAATTACTACATGTTATTGCTGCCCGATTCAGAGATGTAATAACTATAGAAAACGGTGTTATTGCCGGCGGTTTCGGATCGGCAGTAATGGAATTTTTCTGTGATAACGGTTACACTAACAACATAAAACGATTAGGTATTTCAGATACGTTTATCGAACATGGTTCGTTAGAACAATTACATCATTTGTGCGGTATTGATGCAGAGGGTATTGAAAATTCTATATTAACAATATTAAAATCAGAATCAGTAAGATGAAGATTATTATTGCCGGTGCCGGAGAGGTTGGAAGGCATCTTGCCAAGATGTTATCCAGAGAAAACCACAATATCGTTGTACTTGATACTAACGAAGAGGTTCTGAGCAATCTTGATGCTAATTACGATCTACTCACATTCAACGGATCGCCGACTTCGATTGAAAGCCTTAAAGGTGCAGGAGTAAACTCGGCTGACCTTTTTATAGCAGTTACACCAGAAGAAAGCCGCAATCTGACATCCTGCATGCTGGCAGCCAAACTTGGTGCAAAAAAGACAGTAGCCAGAATAAATAATCCTGAATATCAGCAACCAGAACACAAAACGTTCTTCGAACAGCTTGGCATTCATTCACTTATTTACCCCGAACAACTGGCTGCAAAAGAAATAGTAAACAGTCTTAAACGCCCCTGGGCCAGACAATGGCATGAATTCTGCGAAGGCAGGTTAATCCTGGTTGGTGTAAAAGTCAGAAAAGGAGCTCCAATAATTGAAAGAACTTTAGCTGAAATATTCAGGGACGAAACCGATTTTAGAATTGCAGCTATAAAAAGAGAAAATAAAACGCTGATTCCAACAGGTAAAGACACAGTTATACCTGAAGATATTGTTTACTTTATAGCATTACCTTCTGCAGTAGAAAATATCAGAAAACTTTGTGGCAAAATTAGTGACGACATAAAAAATGTAATATTTATGGGTGGTAGTCGAATTTCAGTAAAATCTGCTAATCTGCTAAAAGACTTATACAACAAAAAGCTGATAGAAATTGACAAAAACCGCGTAGAATGGCTTTCAGACAACCTTAATCCTGAAACAATGATAATAGTTGGTGACGGACGTGACGTTGAATTACTAAAGTTTGAAGGTATTGAGAAAACTGATGCATTCGTTGCCCTAACCGAAAATTCAGAAACAAATATACTAGCCTGTCTTGCAGCCAAAAGATTTAATATCAGAAGAACAATAGCCGAAGTGGAAAATATCGACTATATTTCTTTAGCGGACGGACTGGATATTGGTATGATTATTAATAAGAAAATAATTGCAGCAAGTCATATTTATCAGATGATGCTGGCTGCTGATGTAACAAGTATAAAAAGTCTGACCTTTGCCGAAGCTGAAGTAGCAGAATTTGTTGTCAATAAAAAATCAAAGATTACAAAAGCTCCAGTAAAAGAACTAAAGTTACCTGAATATATTAGTCTCGGTGGTTTGGTAAGAAAAGGGAAAGCAATTTTAATATATGGTGATACAATAATTGAAGAAGGCGACCATGTAGTTGTTTTTTGTCCAAATTCAACAATAAACAAAGTAGAAAAATACTTTAAGTGATATGGCAAAAAGGTCATTCAACTTTTTACTAGTAATTAAACTATTTGGCTTTCTTTTGTTTTTAGAAAGCTTTGCCATGCTTATTTCAGGTGTAATTTCATTTTTATATAATGGAAATGATGTATTTGCATTTACCATCTCAACAATTATCACATTTACTTCAGGCTTACTTCTATATTTTATTGGAAAAAAAGCAGACAGAGTAAATATCGGCAAAAGAGAAGGCTATTTTTTTGTAACTCTTGTTTGGGTGCTTTTTTCAGCTTTTGGCATGTTGCCTTTTCTTATCGGGGGATATATACCCGATGTTGCTTCAGCTTTTTTTGAAACTATGTCGGGTTTTTCAACAACTGGTGCTTCTGTAATCACAGATATAGAAGTAATGCCGCATGGCATTTTATTTTGGAGAAGTATTACTCATTGGCTAGGTGGAATGGGTATTATTATGCTTTCATTAGCTATAATGCCACTTTTAAATATGGGTAATGTACATCTATTTGCAGCCGAGGTTCCCGGTCTGACCGTAGACAAACTCCAACCAAGAATAATCAGCACAGCCAGAATACTCTGGTTTATATATCTTATGCTCACACTTGTTCAAACATTATTATTATATTTTGCAGGAATGAGTTTATTTGATGCAGTTTGCCATTCTTTCTCGACAATGGCAACAGGAGGTTTTTCTACAAAAAACAGCAGTATTGCATATTGGGACTCCGCTGCGATAGAATATATAATAATATTCTTTATGTTTATTTCAGGAATAAACTTCCCACTATTATTTTGGGCTCTCACAGGAAAGTTTAAAAAATTAAAACATAATGACGAGTTTAACGGATATGTTTTAATTATACTAATATGCTCTATATTGCTCGGATTTGGCTTTTGGCTTACACAAAATATGGAAGCTGAAGATTCAATAAGAAATGCACTATTTAATGTAATTTCTTTTTTAACAACAACAGGATATGTATTAACCACAGACTACAAAAGCTGGGAGCCTATTTTAACTTCTATCCTTATGTTTACAATGTTAATTGGAGGTATGGCTGGATCAACTTCAGGAGGAATAAAAGTTGGTAGAATTATAGTTATGATAAGACACGCATTAAACGAAATGAAAAAGATTTTGCATCCTAATGCTGTTTTTCCAGTACATTACAATAACAAATCACTATCTACAAGTGTAACACACTCTGTACTTGGCTACATCGTACTTTATGTTACTTTGGTTTTTGTCGGAGTAGGACTTCTGCTTTCAGAAGGAAAAAGTCTTGACGATTCTATCGTTGCAGTTATTACAAGTATAAGCAATGTTGGCTCTGGCATGGGAGAGTTTTCTCATAACTTTAGTTCAATGTCCGACCTGGGCAAATGGACTTGTTCATTCCTTATGCTCACAGGTCGGCTTGAAATTTATACAGTTTTAATACTGCTTATGCCTTCATTCTGGAAGAGGTAACATTACTTTTTTCAGGGTTGAACTTCCTGACCGTTTATCTTTAGATTTTTGAAGAAGATATCCTTAGCACCTTTAATGCTGTTGCCATTTGCAACTCCATTAAATGTACTATTTTCAACATGAATATCATTAACGTTTACACTTTCCTGCAAACCTGCCACAAGTACTCCATACTTACTCTTCTCGCAAGTAACATTCTGTAACCAGACATGTTGAACTGTTGGTGGGAAATCTCTTCTGCAATCTTCTTTGCTTTCATACAACAAGTTAATCTTCAAAACAGCCTCATTACACTGACCGACCTTAATATTTCTGACATAAATATGCTCAATAAGTCCACCCCTGCAGGTATTTGTTTTAATTCTAATTACCCTGTCCAGATTTGGGCTGTCCATTTCACAGTTTTCAACAAAAAGATTTCTGAAACCGCCCGAAATTTCACTGCCAATAACCACACCACCATGACCATTTTTCATTCTGCAATTTCTAACGATAATATTCTCACTAGGAATTTTCCACTTACGACCATCATTATTTCTGCCTGACTTAATAGCAATACAGTCATCACCTGTATCAAAAAAACAATTCTCAATCAAGACATTCTTACAAGATTCAGGGTCGCAACCATCACCATTTGGACCGTCGTTTATCATAGAAACTCCTCTAACAACGATGTTTTCACTTAACAAGGGATGAATTACCCAAAACGGAGAATTAAGCAAAGTAACATCCTCTATAAGAATAGTATTACATCTAACTATATTTATAAGTTGAGGTCTGAGTGCCTCTTCATGACCCATAATTCTTTTATCAATACTAAGCATATCCTCACCTGCCCTCAGCAATTTGGCACGACCACCCATATTCTGGCCGGGCATACCCGGTTTCCAACCAAATCTTGGTGAACCACACATACTCCACCAGTTTTCATTTTTGCCCTGACCATCTATAGTACCCTTACCAGTAATACCAATATTTGTTTCGCCATAAGCATAAATTAGTGGCTTATAATTGTAACAGTCTACGCCTTCCCAACGTGTGAGAACAGCAGGAAGATATAAATCTTTGTTGGTTGAGAACAATAATCTGGCACCCTCAGAAACATGAAGGTTTACATTACTTTTTAATGTAATCGGACCAGTATAAAAGTCTCCCTTCGGAACCACTACACGTCCACCACCGTTAAGACTACATTCAAGAATAGCATTATTAATGGCATCATGACTCAACTTATTACTGTCATTAGCCACAGCACCATAATTGACTATATTGTAGTCAACATTTTTAAACTTAGTTCTCTTGATACTCTTTTCAATTTTCGAAGCATTTTTCCAGGCTTTTTCAATATTACCTGCCTCTACTCCTGCTACTAATAAAATACTAAACAATAAAGCAAAAAATTTATTCATAACGTGTTTTTTGGTTATAAAGCAAAAATACTAAAAAACAATAACCCCAAAAATCACCAAATAAAATGCGTCAAATTAGACACAAAAAACGTCATTCTATTCACAGGTGTAATTATTTCAACAGTAATTGTTTCAGCATTTTTCTTCAACAAAAAGGCTGCTCTGAAATAAATTCAGAACAGCCTCTCGAAATATTTATGGCTAAATTAACTTTGTCAGTTATTACATCATGCCACCCATGCCTCCCATACCTGGATTCATAGCAGGAGCAGGATGATCTTCTTTCTTTTCAGTGATTACACATTCTGTTGTAAGGAACATACCTGCGATTGAAGCAGCATTTTCCAAAGCAACTCTGGTTACCTTAGCAGGATCTATAACACCAGTCTTGTAGAAGTTTT
>CAZFUO010000079.1:8879-9836 GCA_964522065.1 uncultured Bacteroidales bacterium
ACCAAAGTCTTCTTTACCTTCCTGAACTTTTTGAACTACAACAGCGCCTTCTTTACCGGCATTTGAAACAATCTGACGAAGAGGTTCTTCAATAGCACGACGTACTATCTTAATACCAAGATTTTCTTCTTCGTTATCTCCTTTCAGGTTGTCAAGAGATGAAAGAGCACGAATATAAGCAACACCACCACCAGGTACTGTACCTTCTTCGATAGCAGCACGAGTAGCACTCAATGCATCATCAACACGGTCTTTCTTTTCTTTCATTTCTACTTCTGAAGGAGCACCAACATAAAGAACAGCTACACCACCAGCAAGTTTTGCAAGTCTTTCCTGTAGTTTTTCTCTGTCGTAGTCAGATGTTGTTTTTGCAATCTGAGACTTGATCTGGCTAACTCTGTCAGCTATTGCATCTTTTGAACCCTTGCCATTAACAATAGTTGTATTGTCTTTGCTTACAGAGATCTTTTCTGCTGTACCCAGCATTTCAAGAGTTGCGGTTTCGAGTTGGAGACCTTGTTCTTCTGAAATAACTGTACCACCTGTCAAAATAGCGATATCCTGTAACATTTCTTTTCTGCGGTCTCCAAAGCCCGGAGCTTTAACTGCACAAATCTTCAAAGAAGCACGCAGACGGTTAACAACCAGTGTTGTAAGAGCTTCACCATCAAGGTCTTCAGCAATAATCAACAATGGACGACCTGTCTGAACAGCTGCTTCAAGTATAGGAAGCATTTCTTTTAGTGAAGAAATCTTTTTATCGTGGATAAGAACGTATGGATTTTCCATTTCAACTTCCATCTTTTCTGTATTTGTTACAAAATAAGCTGAAAGATATCCACGGTCAAACTGCATACCTTCTACAACTTCAATGTGAGTATCGGTTCCTTTTGCTTCTTCGATAGTGATTACACCTTCTTTAGATACTTTCTTCATTGCTTCAGCAATAAGTTTACC
>CAZFUO010000080.1:0-9690 GCA_964522065.1 uncultured Bacteroidales bacterium
GATATGAAACAAAAATATATTAGCATTTTATTGGTTGTTGCTATTGTGGTTATAGTGGTTGTAGTTATTTTCGACCGTATTTCTGAGAAACCGGGATCTTTGCCTGATAATGCTTTTGAGTATAATATTGATGAATATGCCGGTGTACCTGACAGCCTTATCAGCCACAGAGAGGTCAAACAGATAAGTATTAAAAACGGTGAGCCTGCAGCTGTTGATTATTTTAATGGTGGTATTTATCTGGCTATTGATAATACAGTGCAGGCAATAGACCAAAGTGGTAAAGAACTTTTCAAAATTACTCTTGAAGAAAAGCCTGTAAGTATAGCAGTGGCCGGTGACAGCTTAATGTTTATTGCTTTTAAAAACTATTTAAACAAGTACGATAAAGGGACTTTAGTAAAAAGTAAGATATTCGAGGGTTCGCAATTTTCTTCATTAGATACAAAGGGTGAAAAAGTTTTTGTTGCTGATGCCGGCAAAAAGCAGGTGAAAGTTTTTGATAACCAGCTTAATCTAACTGGAAGTTTTGATGGTGAGTCTGGCGTTTCAGACAAACATGGTTTTATAATACCGAGTTTGCATTTTGATTTGTGCGTAAATGGTGATAACGAGTTGTGGGTGGTAAATCCGGGGTTGCATGCTATACAAAACTATACTGACGAGGGCAAGATGAGGGGTTTCTGGAGTAAAACCTCATTTTATTCTGAAGGCTTCAGCGGATGTTGTAATCCGTTTTATATAGATTTTATTTCTGATGGTAGCTTTGTTACAAGCGAAAAAGGTTTGGTGAGAGTAAAAATACATAAAGCATCGGGGGAGTTTTCTTCTGTTGTTGCACCTCCATCAGCATTTGGAAATAATCGTAAAGCACCGGGTATAGCCGTTGATGAAAATGATAATATAATAGTACTCGATACAGAAAAAAGGATGTTACGATTTTTTGCACCTAAAAACAATTCATCTAAAAATGATTAATATGGAAAGGCGGGAATTTATATTAAAGCTCTCAAAAAGCCTTTTACTTATAGCAGGAGTTACTGTTGCAGGGCTTACACTCTCTAAACGAAATCAGGCAGAGGCTGGCGGGTGTGCACCTGAAAATATTTGCAATGGTTGCAGCAAGTCAGATAAATGTGGTCTCCCTAAAAAGCAAAACTATGAAGAAACCGCTAAATAGAAGAGAGTTCATAAAGGATTGTCTGAAGTATTCAGTCGGTCTGGCTGTAGTTGGCGTTGCAGGCTACTCATTTAAAAATGCAGGAGGTGAGCAATGGGTTTGGCAAATTGACCCGTTTAAGTGTACCAGTTGTGGCAGATGTGCAACTGATTGTGTACTCAGTCCATCGGCAGTAAAATGTGTGCATGCTTACGAACTTTGCGGGTATTGCGACCTTTGCGGAGGATATCTTAAGCCAAATCACATAGCCAGAAATACAGCAGCTGAAAATCAACTTTCCCCAACGGCCGCTATTGAAAGAAAATTTATTGAAGACCCATATTATGCATACCACATAAACGAGGACTTATGTATAGGTTGTGCAAAATGTGTAGCAGGCTGTACCTCTTTTGGCAATGGGTCGTTACACTTGCAGATAATACACGATATATGTGTTAACTGTAATGAATGTGCAATAGCCAGGGTTTGCCCATCTGATGCAATTAGCCGTATGCCTAAAAGCAAAGCATACAACATTAAAGGTAGTTTCACACCAGACAAAAAATAAATACTGATGAAGCAGCTAAAATATATCACAACATTAATTGTTATGCTGTTCACAGTATTAACTACCATAGACGGACAGCAGCAGCGGTTTCCCAAACCTGAATTTCAGACTGAATATGAGGTGCCTGCAACCGTAAAGCCTGCACCCCGTGCTCCGATAATGGAATACCTTGACCTTGCTGTACTTATTACAGTAATGTCGCTGACAACATATTTTATATTCAAAAAGAGATCCAGAAAAGGAATTTTCTGGCTAACTGTATTTTCACTGATTTATTTCGGATTTTACAGGAACGGATGCATTTGTTCGGTGGGCTCTATACAAAACGTTTCACTCTCAATTTTTGGTAACAATTACTCAATATCTTACACCGTACTGGCACTCTTCTTGCTGCCAATTATTTACACATTCTTTTTCGGCAGAGTCTTCTGTGCATCGGCCTGTCCACTCGGCGCAATTCAGGATCTTGTAATAGTGAAACCGCTAAAAATCGCCCCCTGGCTGCAAAAGACATTAGGTCTGTTTCCCTTTGTATATCTGGCACTTGCTGTACTTTACGCAGCAACCAATACCGACTTTATGATATGCAGGTACGACCCCTTTGTCGGTATTTTCAGAATGGGAGCCGAATTTCATATGATAGTGCTTGGTATAAGCTTCCTGCTCATTGGAATGTTTGTAGCCAGACCATATTGCAGATTTATATGCCCTTACGGAGCTATACTTAAAGTTTGCTCGCATTTTTCTGTAAAGCATCTCTCAATCACACCCGAGTCCTGCATTAACTGTAAACTTTGTAAAGACTCATGTCCATTTGACGCAATAGATTATCCTGCAGAAGAAAAAGAAAACAAAGCAAGTCAAAAAGACTTTAAGAGATTTGTACTCTACATTGTTTTCATACCTGTACTGATGTTTGTATTTGGTTGGGTAGTAAGCGCTTCACACAAAACACTTTCAAAAGCACACCCTGATGTAGCACTTGCAGAACTTATACTATCAGACCCTGAAGCAGCAAAAAACAGCACAAACCTTGACATTCAAACATTTATGTCATCAGGCAGATCGTTGGAAGTCCTTGTAAAAGATGCAGTTATAATACAAAATAAGTTTAAAACCGGTGGCTGGTTTGCCGGTGCATTTATTGGAATGGTAATAGGAATAAGTTTGTTATATCAGGTTATGTTCAAAAAGCGTACTATCTACGAAGCAAACAAGGCCAACTGCCTTAGCTGCGGTCGTTGCATGGAGTATTGCCCTGTTGGAAAACCTGAACACCCTTATCACAAAGAAGCTGAAAAAAATGAAGATACTAAATGAAAAAAATCTGAGGCTGATTATAATAATATCTGTCGTATTTACGTGTATGACAGCAATATTACTTATACTTAACTATTTGCAGATAAGCAAAAGCGACCCTCTTGAAAACCAGGCTCTATCGGTGATGGTTGACAGGCTTGCTGAAGATCCTGAAAATCATCAGCTCACCGAAGATGTAAGACAGTTAGACCTTTTGGCCAGAAAAGCTTACTTCAACAGTCAGTGGCAGATAAAAACAGGAGCGGTTTTGCTATTGGCAGGAGCCTTTGTTTTGATATTTTCACTAAGAGTTTTTAAAAAGTACAATTTCATTATAGAAGAACCGGGCAAAAGCAAGCTCGACCTTGCCAGAACAAGGCAAAAAACACAGACCTGGATATCTGTGGCTGCTATTATCCTGCTAATTTCGGGAGGACTTTCGGCCATGCTTAGTATAAATCGATTAGATAAGTACAACCTGGCAGCAGTTACAGATATAGAGGCTGACGCAGATGATAGCGGCATTGAAAAAATTGAAATCCCGGGTAACGACAGCATTGCAATTGCAGATAGTTTAGCACAAGACAGTCTTGCAATGGCAGACTCCACTCTCATCGAAGATGTTATTCCTCTCAACGAAACCACTGTAAAACAGCAGCATAACAGCTTCAGAGGAGCATATGGCAATGGTGTAAGTACAAGCAAAAATATTCCAACAGACTGGAATACCAAGACAGGCAAAAACATAGTCTGGAAGACCCCAATACCTATTTCAGGAAAAAACTCACCAATTATATGGGGTGAAAGAGTCTTTTTGTCGGGAGCCACAGCAAACAAAAGAGTGGTTTACTGTCTTGACAAAAATACAGGCAGCATACTTTGGGAAAAAACTGCAGACAAAATAAGCGGATCGCCTGCTGCATCTCCAAAAACCACAGATGATACAGGTCTGGCAGCACCCAGCCTTACTGTTGACGGTCAAAGAGTGTTTGCACTTTTCGGCAACGGAGACCTTATTGCCTTCAACCTTAATGGCGAAAGAGTATGGGCAAAAAATCTTGGAGTTCCAGACAATCATTACGGACATTCATCTTCGCTTATTACCTGGTCTGGCAAGTTATTTATACAATATGATACTCATAGCGGTTGTAAAGTAATGGCCATAAACACTGCCGATGGTAAAACTATCTGGTCAACAGCAAGAACAAACGACGTCTCCTGGTCTTCACCCATACTGGCACGTATTTCCGGCAAAATGCAATTAATTCTTCAGGCCAATCCCAACGTAGCCGGATATGATATTAGCAACGGTAAGCAACTCTGGTCGGTTGATTGTATGACAGGAGAAGTCGGTCCCTCTCCGGCTTTTGGAGGAGGATTGATTTATGCAGCTAACGAATATGCTAAACTTGTAGCCATAGACCCAAAAGCAGGTAGTATTGTCTGGGAAAGCATGGACAAGTTACCCGAGGTTTCGAGCCCTGTATTTTACAACGGATTGTTGTTTACGGCAACAACTTATGCGGTTCTGGCGTGCTTTGATGCAGCAACCGGACAGTTAAACTGGGAACACGAAGCAGCAACAGGCTTCTACTCCTCACCTGTGATTGCAGATAACAAACTGTACATTTTTGATACTAACGGCAAAGCTTATATATTCTCACCTGGCACAAAAGCTCAGTTGATAAATTCACCCGAACTTGGTGAAAAAGTATTCTCGACTCCTTCATTTTCTGATGGCCGTATGTTTGTAAGAGGTACTAAAAATTTATATTGTATAGGTAAAAAGTAATGAAGGAAATAATTGAAAATATTATCAATGAGAAGGGGAAAACCAAAGATTCAGTTATCCCAATTCTTCAATCTATACAAAAGCAATTTAACTATTTGCCTGAGCCTGCACTTCAGCAAGTTTGTGATGAGACAGAAATTACCAGGTCTGAAATAGTTGGCGTTGCCAGTTTTTACTCACAATTCAGATTTAAACCTGCTGGCAAACATCTTATTAAGGTTTGCATTGGAACCGCATGCCACGTAAAGGGTGCAGGTCTGGTTTACGATTCAATAAAACGAAACCTCGGTCTGGCAAACGATGAAGATACTGACAGCAAAAGAGAGTTTACAATTCAAAAAGTAAGCTGTCTGGGATGTTGCACTCTGGCACCTGTAGTTCAGATTGATAATGTTACTTATGGTCATATAACTCCTTCTATGACCGAAGGTGTAATTGAAGATTTCAGGAAAAATACTGATGAGAAATCTCAGAAAAAGTCTCTTTTGCTTAAAAAAGATTTTCTGCAGGGTGAAATCAGACTAGGACTGGGCTCTTGTTGTGTAGCAAGTGGTAGCGAAGATGTAAGGCAGGCTGTAGAAGATAAAATAAAAAAAGACTCTCTAAATGTAGAAATCAAACAGGTAGGTTGTGTTGGCATGTGCCATCAGGTGCCTCTTGTCGAAATAGTTCCTAATGGTAAACCGGCTCAGCTTTACGCCAAAGTCAGTCCTGACAAAGTAAATGAAATAATTAGTCATCATTTCAAACCTGTCGGGCTGGTAAATAAAATAAAAAGTAAGGTTGGCAGCCTATTGGAAAATATTCAGCAGGAGAGTGAAAGTGATATTGCTGAAAAATATACTATAGATATCAGAGAAAAACATGTTAATGCTTTTCTTGGAAATCAAAAACCAATTGCAACCGAACACAGGGGGATGATAAGTCCTTTGAATATTGATGAGTATAAACATTACGGAGGGTTTGAGGGTTTAGCAAATGCTCTAAAAATGACTCAGTCTGAAGTAATAGATCAGGTAAAACAAAGTGGTATAAGAGGTAGAGGTGGTGCCGGGTTTCCTACTGGTCTTAAATGGGAGCTTGTAGCAGGTGAAAACTCTGATGAGAAATATATAATTTGCAATGGCGACGAGGGCGACCCCGGAGCCTTTATGGACAGGATGTTGCTGGAGTCTTATCCTTTCAGAGTGCTTGAGGGCATGCTTATTGCCGCATATGCTGTTAAGGCTAACAAAGGTTACCTGTACATTAGAGCTGAATATCCTCTTGCAGTAACCAGAATTAATGAGGCACTGGAAATCTGCAGAAGCAACTCACTGATAGGAAAAAATATACTTGACAGCGGTTTTGATATTGAGATTAAGGTAAAAGAGGGTGCCGGGGCTTTTGTTTGTGGTGAGGAGTCTGCAATGATAGCTTCTATTGAAGGCAGGCGCGGTTTCCCATCATTGAGGCCTCCATATCCTGCTCAAAAAGGCTTGTGGGGTAAACCTACACTTATTAACAACACCGAAACCTTAGCTCAGATACCTTACATTTTAAGGTATGGGCCAAAAGTTTTTGCTTCTCTGGGAACAGAAAAAAGTAAAGGGACCAAGGTTTTTGCTCTGGCCGGTAAGGTAAACAGAGGTGGCTTGATTGAAGTGCCTATTGGTATAACCATTGGGCAAATTGTCGAAGATATTGGCGGGGGTGTGCAGGGAGGCAAAAAGTTGAAAGCTGTACAGATAGGCGGGCCTTCGGGTGGCTGTGTGCCATATTTCCTGGCAGATACCAAAGTAGACTACGATACTTTAAATGATATCGGGGCTATGATGGGATCGGGCGGGCTTGTTGTGCTTGACGAAACAGATTGTATGGTAGATATTGCCAGATATTTCTTGTCTTTCACTCAAAATGAGTCTTGTGGGAAGTGTACGTTTTGTCGTCTGGGCACCCGCAGAATGCTTGATATTCTTGAAAGAATTTGTGATGGAAAGGGTGTAGCAGACGATCTCAAAGAGTTGGAATCTTTGGCATTAATGACCAAAAAAGGAAGTCTGTGCGGACTTGGCAAGACTGCTCCAAACCCTGTACTTTCAACATTGAAATATTTTCGTGATGAGTACGAAGCTCATATTAACGGTAGTTGTCCATCGGGCAAGTGCAAAAGTCTGATTAAATACGTCATTGACGATAGTTGTATAGGTTGTACCATCTGTGCTCAGGAATGCCCTTCGGATGCCATACCATTCAGGCCTCACGAAAAACATATTATTAATAACGAACTTTGTATTAAGTGCGATATATGCAAACAGGCATGTCCGGTTAATGCTATAAACATTATATGACAGCAGATATGATAAGTCTTACCGTTAACAATAAAAAAGTACATGTCGAAAATGGCTCGACCATACTCGAGGCTGCTCAAAAAGCAGGCTTTGAGATACCCACGATGTGTAATAACGGCGAAACCGAACATTTTGCCTCATGTATGGTCTGTGTAGTCAAAAACAGTGCGAACTCTACCCTGCTGCCTGCCTGCTCTGCCCTGGCTACGGAAGGTCTTAGCATAGTTACTGAAGATAAAGAAATTATCGAAGCCAGAAAAACAGCAATAGAGCTTCTGATGTCTGAACATGTTGGAGATTGTGAGGCACCATGCAGAGTGGCATGTCCTGCAAATATGAATATTCCTGAAATGAACAGGCTTATTGCCGAGGGCAAATTTGATGATGCATTCAACATTGTTGTTAAAGATATTGCTCTGCCAGGTATTTTGGGAAGAATTTGTCCTGCTCCATGCGAGGGTGCCTGCAGAAGAAAACAGGTGGACGAAGCGGTTTCGATATGTTTACTTAAAATATTTACGGCAGAAGAAGATTTGAGGCATTCACCCGTGGTCGAAGAGGAAAAAGATTTTAGTGTATGCATTATCGGATCTGGTCCGGCAGGCTTATCTGCAGCATATTACAACCGTCTGAATGGTTTTAAGGTAGATGTTTACGATTGTAATGACTTACCGGGTGGTAGTTTGAGGTACTCAATACCAGATGATGTGCTCGACAAGTCTGTTCTCGATAAAGAAATAAACGTGATAAAACTAACTGGTGTCAGATTTATTCAGAATGCACTGATTGACAAGGTTAAGTTTGAAGAGTTAAAAAGTAAGTACAATTGTATTTTAGTAGCTACAGGCAACTTTAATGAGCAGATTTCTGACTGGAATCTGGCAAATAATGGTAAACAGTTATCTGTAAATAAGTTGAATTATCTTGCTGATACTGGTGATACCAACTCTCAGGGCAGAGTGTTTGCCATAGGTAATGTAAACAGACCCGGGAAGCTGGCAATAAGATCGGCGGCACAGGGTAAAGAGGTTGCTTTTGCTGTCAAACAGTTATTTGAAGGCAAAGTCATCTCAGGCGAGGCCAAAAGATTTAACTCGACAATAGGAAGGCTTTTGCAGGACGAGTTACTTGAATATATGAAAAGGGCTTCTGTGTCTTTAAGGCTTGATAATGAAACAATAAGAAAAAACGGTTTTAGCAGAAACGAGGCAATGGCTGAGGCGGCCAGATGTATGGACTGCGATTGTTGTAAAGCTGAAAATTGTATTTTGAGACTTCATTCTGATAATCTGAAAATTTCAAAAAGGAGATTTTATCAGACAGAAAGAGTAAGGGTGCAAAGAAATATTGGAGCGAATCATGTTGTTTACGAACCGGGTAAATGTATTAAGTGCGGTATTTGCGTAAGACTCACTGCAAAGTATAGTGAGGATTTTGGTTTTACTTTTATTGGCAGGGGTTTTGATGTGAGAATTGGAGTGCCATTTGATGAAAATATTGACAAGGCATTGCAAAAAACTGCAGAGATAGTTGCTGAGGCTTGTCCTACAGGTGCTTTGTCTGCATTAAAAAGAAAAAAATGAAAAAGATTATATCTATACTTGCCTTATTGTTGTTGTTAAATTTTAACGGCTATTCTACAGACTGGAGCAGCTACAGGGGTGGACAAAGTATGCCCGGAACCACGACAGAACCAATTCCTGCAAGCGTCAAACTTAAATGGATATTTCCGACTGATAAGGAAATTAAATCTTCTCCTGTGATACAAGGTAATAAAATCATAATCGGTGGTACAGACGGTATTTTGTATTGTCTTGACTTTACGGGCAAGTTAATCTGGAAATTTACTACCGACAATGCTATAGAGGCTCCTGCATTGATACTTAAAAACAGGGTTTACATAGGAAATCTGAGTGGTTATCTGTATTGCCTGGATATTGCAAGTGGCAAACAAATATGGAGATACAAGGCTGATAACCAGATAATGGGCAGTGCCAACTGGTGGTCTGACGGCAAGAAAACTTATATTCTGGCAGGTAGTTATGATTACTTTCTGCATTGTGTTGATGCTGCTACAGGCAAGGGTGTTTGGAAGTATGAGGCTGAAAACTATCTGAATGCAGGTGTTGCTATAGAAAATGATTTTGCTGCTTTTGGCGGCTGTGACGGAAAGCTGCATGTTGTAAATATTAAAACCGGTAAGTCAGTGGTTTCTAAGGAAATCGCTTCATATGTTGCCAGCTCGGTTTCTTTCGATAAAGGCCTTATTTATGTTGGTGATTATGATGGTAAGGTTACTTGTTTTGACCTGAACAAAAAAGGTAGTAAGTGGACTTTTGATGTGCCTGAAAAGGAAATTCCTTTTGTGGGGGCACCTTCTGTAACGAAATACAGGGTAATAATTGGCAGCAGAGACAGATATGTTTACTGCTTAAACAAAACAAATGGCAGGTTGCTGTGGAAAAAAAATGCAGGAAATCCTGTGGATGCTTCGCCTGTTGCTAATCAGAAAAGTGTTTTGGTAAGCAATATGAGAGGTGAG
>CAZFUO010000081.1:0-9474 GCA_964522065.1 uncultured Bacteroidales bacterium
CTCTCTTTTGAATGTAATATCACCTTACTTATATTTTACTGTTGCAATAGCCTTACTTATATCAAGGTCTCTGTAGTATTCTTTATAATTATTGTGGCCGGGAAAACTTATATACAAATCGCCCATAGACTGATACGGCATTCCGGAATTTGTCTGTGACATAATTTTCTCGGTCGCCATGTTTTGAGCTTCGAGGTTTCGACCTTCAAAAATAAGCTGACGAATTACAGGAAGTGCATTAAGTGCCAGCGGATTTGAATTATTATTAGGAGAACCGGCCCAGACTGTTTCCTCATTAAGCTGAATTCTTTCAACAGCCGGTCTGCCAAAAACCATAGCTCCTATCCTGCCATTGCCTAAAGGCAAGGCTGCATTCCAATCTGCTGCAGGTTTATCATACCAAAGTTTTATATCTTGCTGAGATACAGCAATATTAATGTTCAACATTAACAATACGGCTGAAATAAAAATCTTAATATTATTCATATTTTATCTTTTTGCATTCTCCAATACTTTTTCCAAAGTCTCAAGATCTTTTACTGCATTTTGCGGAAACCGCTCGCCTTTAGATCCGAACACCTTTAACATATCATATTTCTCGATAGTCACACCAGATTCATCATAATCTGGTCTGAGTCCCAAATGTTTTACAAGAAATCTGTAACTTGCCTGACGCTTTGAAATCCCATAATCATGTCCTTCATTTGCAAAGTGCTCATTTTCTACAAGTTCACTTTTACCATAAAAGCCGAAAGTTCTTTTTATAAATGGAAATTCCAATTGCGGAACCGCTGCCGTCCAGTCTTTACCATCTGAAATAATCATTAGGGGTCTGGGTGCGCACATTGCTGCAATTTCAGCATTATTGGTTCCACCTACACATAAATGAATTGGATTACCGCTTTCACACGGGCAACCTCCAACAAAATAAGAGGAAGTCATTACTACAGGAATGCTGACTTTTACTCTGTCGTCAATTGCTGTAATAAGCATAGTCTGACTACCACCTCCCGAGCCGCCTGTTATTGCAACCTTTTGAGCATCTGCATTTTTAAGAGAAGTAAGATAATCTATCCATCTAATTGCATTAAGAGTCTGAATTGTATGAGCAAGACTGGTTCTGTGCCATTTACTGTTAAACTGGAGCAGAGATTCATCCCATGCAAACAAATCGTAACTTACTGCAATTGCTCCCATTTTTGCCTGCATTGCACATCTATATTGTTGATCTGCCCTGTATCTGCCATCACCGAAGTGTCCGTTTGGATTTAAAATAACCGGGCATTTCTTCCCCTTAAGAGGCTTATAGACTGAACCCATTGTATAAACACCGGGTAGAACTTCCAATGCTACATTTTCAACAGAATAGCCGTTGTATTTTCGATAATTAACCACAACAGGTTTAGTACCGGGACTTACAGGCATGGGATCTAATCTCACCGCTTTCAATATGCACGATTTGAGCTCAGATTTTCTTGACTCCCACGAAGGTAAATCTTTATACAGTCCAGTTAAATATTTTAAGAAATCTTCTCCATCTTGCACAGTGCCTCTGGCATATTCAAACTCTTTAATACTGTAAACACCTTCAGATTCTTTTACAAATTTGAAATCAAAGGGAGCAAGTACGTTCCTCAGACTTAGCTCAAGACTCCATGGTTTACGTCTCCAGTCTGCATAATTAAGAACCTTATCTTTTACCAATGCTTCAGAAAACTTAATCTTTACCCCAAACTGAGTCTCAACATCGTGAATAACGTCTTTCAGAGGACGCTGAAATTTGTTGTCAGAAGTCTGCCCCACAGCAACAACTCCCAATCCAAAAATCACAAACAACACAAAAAACCTGACTCTCATACTAATCACTTTAAAATTCATAACTAATTATTGGCATTAGTAAAATTCCTTTCAGGAATTTTACTTCGGCGTTACCAAAAATTCTAAAGAATTTTTGGATTGGCATTTACAACCTCAGCGGAATTAACTTCCTCTCCAACAATAACCGCCTCTCCCAGTCTCTTAAACCAGTTATTCATCAATATTATCCCTTTAGTATTCTTACCGGAAATTTCTGCAAAGGTTTTACTTCCGGGTAGCGGGTAGCAATTTTGAACTAATATATCTTTGCCGTCTGTAATTTTTATTACAGGAGAATCAGCCTTAGGTTTTGTTGTTTTCAGGTTAACAAGTTGAGCTTCTTCAACTCTTTCAAGCGTAATGGCTGTACCATTTTCAACGTCAACAGTAAGTCCGTTTATTAAAACTCCTTTTGCATCTTTTAGTACAAAACCAGATTTTGTTTTAAGATCGATATCATTAAATGTTATATCTGAAACCGGCATTTCAGGCAATCCTACTATAAGAGCGGCTGCATTAACATTAACACCGGTCATATTTGAAATATGAATATTTCTGAAGATCGGAGTTCTTTCAGACAGCGGTTCCGCAGGTACGTTTGTATAGTAAAGATTGTAAGTGATTGCCTCTTTTACAATATTTTTCATCACTATATTACTAACTCTGATGTCTTCAACTATACCTCCTCTGCCTCTTGTTGCTTTTATTCTGATACCACGATCTGTTCCATCAAAAATACAATTGGAAATCACAACTTTCCTGACATCACCAGACATTTCACTACCTATTACAACACCACCGTGACCGGAAAGCATGGTGCAATTGGTTACCGTGATATTTTCACAAGGTGTTGCATATTGCCTGCCCTGCAAGTCTCTGCCTGACTTAATAGTAATACAATCATCGCCTACGCTGATATGGCAATCTGAAATATGTACATTATTGCATGAACTCGGATTAATACCATCTGTATTTGGTGAATCAGGATTGTCTATTGTAACTCCGGTAACTCTTATGTTACTGCAAAACTCAGGATTGATTGTCCAGAATGGTGAGTTTATTATTTTTACACCTTCTATTAAAATATTGCTGCTTCTGTAAGCCTGAAACAATGGAGGTCTGAAAAATCTTCTGTTAAAAGTACCTTTCCAGTCAGATTGAGGCTCTATTGTAAGGTCTTTATTTGCCTCAATCCAGAGATTCTGATATTTACTTAAATCTCTTTTGTCTTTAGAATTGTATTCATTTTTCAAAACTGCAGACCACCAGGCCTGACCATTTCCATTTATTGTACCTCTGCCTTTTATTGTGATATTATCTGCTTTGTAGGCATAAATCAAAGGATGAAAGCTTTTCATTACAACACCTTCATACCTCATCTCAATATATGGTAGATATTCATCAAAATTATCTGAAAAAGATATAACAGCACCAGATTCGATATCGAGTGTTATATTACTTTTCAGTTCAATAGGACCCGTAAGATATGTACCGGCGGGAAAGAATAATGTTCCTCCTCCTTTTGATGACAGCTTATCAATTGTCTTTGCAATTAATGCTGTATTCGATTTTTTTCCGGAATTATCAGCTCCGGCCTTTACCATATTCACAGTCTCTGCACTGATGGTTTGCATTGCCAAAAAAACAAAGCAAACTAAAGATAAAAAGGTCGTTCTCATATAGATAAAAATTAAAAATTTAAATATTCAGGCCATTGATAGCTGCCTGGTTTCATTATAATATAAAATCCGGGATTATTTCTCACCTGCATTCTCACTACTCCTGGTGCCAGCTCCTTTACAGGATTTAGTGAAGTCCATCCCAGTTGTGTTAAAATTGAAAATGCTGTTGCACCACCTTCTATCAATAATTCTACAACAGGACTGCGTTTAAGAATAATACCTACAATAGTTGACATTCTTTTTTTTAACACAGTTGTACAATCTTCGTATGAGACCGGTTCTTCACTAAAAGCTATTATTAGTCGTCCATGCTCATTCCACAGATTTGATTGTTTCACAGCTATTTCTTCAAGCATTTTCTCATCAATTTCCGGCTGCATTAATTCATAAGGTATCAACGAAACCTCTATGCCCTTAGATGCTGCCTTATTTATAAAATCACGGCTCTGGTAATGTGTGCTTCCGCAAACCATCAGAAAACGACCTTCAAACGGGTTGAAGTTGAGATTTTTTCGTGTCATTTTATGACCAGACTTCACTCTCAGATATGCTCCCAGAAATGCAGCACTGCCAGCATAAACAGTATCTAAGACAGGAATTGAAAGCAATCTTTTCATATCTGCACCAGACTGGCAATCGGGTACTATAATACCTTTGGCTAAAGTTCTTAAAAACAGCGTTTGAATACTTATTTCTTTATTTGCTGTTCTCTCTTCGAGTAAGTCTTTAACAGATTGACTGAATGCAGGAAAATCAGGATCTCCTGCAAATGCGGTTTCGTTAATTGGTTTGCCTGAAATTTTATAATTACCCTTTTTAATACATCTGCCCGATGCAGGATTTGCAGGTTGAACTACAGCTGTCTGAAAACCATACACTTTCATTACTTCGTATAATTCTTCAACAACATAACCTCTTAGTACCGAGTCTACTTTTTTAAAAATATTGGTTATCCCGGCTTCTTTTAGTGAAACAGCCAGTTCTCTGTGAATTTTTAATGCTTCTTCCCTTCCAGATTGCCTGCTATCTGTTGCAATTACCTTTACATCAACATCACCATCAGGTAGTCTGTTGATACCAAATGCAACTTCAAGCCCGTATCTAAGGCAAACTCCGGCAACTTCAGCGGCACCGGTAAGGTCGTCAGCAATTACAGTTAACATGCCTTTTTATTTTTTGCCATTCTTATTGCATAATCCATAGCAACCATCAAAGCATCTTCTGAAGCAATTCCTCTTCCTGCTATTTCAAAAGCAGTTCCGTGATCGACAGAAGTTCTTATAATGGGTAAACCAAGTGTTATATTTACACCTTTTACGCTTTTCAAAGCTTGTTTTTCGTTATCCCATTTGAAACCCTCAAGTTTAAATGGTATATGACCCTGATCGTGATACATAGCAACACAGCCATCATATTTACCCTGAACAGCTTTTACAAACATGGTATCGGGAGGCACCGGTCCTTCAACATCATATCCTGAATTGACTGCCTCTTTGATGGCAGGAATAATTTCATTTATCTCTTCGTCACCAAATAACCCATTTTCTCCAGCATGAGGATTTAGTCCGGCAACAGCTATTTTAGGTTTGCTTATTCCAAACTGACGGCACGCATCATCAATAAGCTGTATCACTTCTTTAATTCTATCTTTCTTACACAAATCACAAGCTTTTCTCAATGAAACGTGAGTAGTAACATGAATTACTCTCAGACCTTCATCAGCAAGCAACATTGCATATTTATTGGTTTTGGTAAAATGAGCATATATCTCAGTATGTCCGGAAAACTCATGACCCGCTTTATGTATAGATTCCTTATTAATAGGTGCAGTAACAGTTGCATCAATCTTACCATCCATTGCTAACCTGATAACGGTATAAACTGCCTGAAATGCTGCTTCACCAGACATAGCACTAACTTTTCCCGGCTTACAAACAGTCTGGTCAACATTCTGTAAATCAAATACATCAATTTCACCAAACACAAATTTAGAGTCCGAAACCGCACCTACAGATTTAATTTTTACGTCTATACCAAGTTTAAGTGCAGTATCTCTCAAAAGATTTGCATCTCCTATTATAATTGGATTACAACTGTCATAAACAGATTTTTTTGATAAAGCCTTTATACAAATTTCCGGTCCGATACCTGAAGGATCGCCCATACTTATTCCGATTACAGGTTTGTATGTGGTCATAATTTTTTCTCAAATAAGTTTTCTATAAATACTAACAGCATCACTATGAGTCATTTCCTTTGGGTTGTTAACCAAAAGTCTTTTTACATTCATAGCTATCGAAGCCAACTCTTCAATATATTTCTCTTCAATACCAAGCTCGGACAGATGTTGAGGAATACCACATTCAATACAAAGTTGTTTTATATGCTTAATACCCTCCAAAGCTGTCTTTTCAGCATTTTCTTCGGGCATTACACCCATTGCTATAGCAATTCGGGCAGTTTTTTCTGTAACTTTTTCCAAATTGAACATCATTACCTCAGGTAATAATATTGCATTTGCAAGGCCATGAGAAATATGGTATTTACCACCCAGACCATATGACAAAGCATGTACAGCTGTGGTGTTAACAGGCCCTAAGCATAAACCACCATAAAATGATCCCAGAGCCATTGCGGTTCTGGCATTAATATCATCACCATTTTTGTATGCTTTTATCAGGCTTGCTCCTATAAGCTCGATACCTTTCAATGCATATACATCTACAGCAGGATGAGCATTAATATTTGTGTATGCTTCAATACAATGGCACAAAGCATCTATTCCGGTTTCGGCAGTTAGTCTTGCAGGCAAACTCAGTGTCATCTGAGCATCAATATAACAAGAATCAGGAACCAGAAAAGGACTGATTATGCCCTTCTTTTCAGAAGTATTTTCATCAAGTAAAATGGCATTTGGCGAAACCTCGCTTCCTGTTCCTGATGTGGTAGGAACACAAATTACTGAAATACTTCTCCCTTTTAGCAGATTTATTCCGGTTACTTCGTTTACCGATTGATCTGAGTTAGTTAGTGCTGACATTAGTTTGGCACAATCAAGCACACTTCCGCCACCAATACCTATAATGCAATCAGGTGAAAAACTTTCTGATACAGATAATAGTGATTGAAAATAAGTGAACGTTGGTTCTCCGGGAAAATCAAATTCATATATAAAAACAGCCTTTCCCGATTCACGTAGTAATTCAGCAGAATGTTCAGCTTTTAAAATTAAAGGAGTGGCAGCAAGTATTAAAATCTTTTGTGACTTTTTTACAAAAAAATCATCTGCAATTTCATCAAATACTCCACTACCAACGTTTATCACCGAAGGTTGTCTCAAAACAATATTTCTCATTTATTTCTTTCTTTAAAATAACTATAAATAGTCAGGCTTTCATCAACTTCTTTCCTGCTGAAGAAAAGACTTGCTACATATCCAACTACAATAACAATGATATGACTATATACTCCCAGCATATATTTATGGTGAGTAAAATTTAATGAACCAAGATCAAGAAGTGTTTTTTCCTGACCACCAATTTCAAATTTGGTCGATGTCAACATTGCATATGCTGTAAATAGTATTGTCGCGCCTATACCAATGTAAAGGCCCTGCCAGTTTGCTCTTTTTGACAAAAGTCCAAGTATAAAAATGCCCACTATACCAGCAGAGAAAATTGCATACAATTCAAATACAACACCCAGCACTCCTTCTCCCTGCCATACAACATACAAAAGAGCCACCATGACCATTGCAACTCCTGAAACTAAAACCAATAAGCGTCCAATTCTTAATCTGTCTTTATCTGTTGAATTTGGTTTGAATCTCTGGTAATAGTCAGAAACCCCGATTGCTGATAGGCAGTTCATATCTGAGGACAAACTGGAGAATGCTGCTGCAACAATAGCTGAAAGTACTAAACCGACAACGCCAACCGGCAATTCTGTACTTATAAAATAAGGGAATACCTGATCAGCCTTTATACCTTCAGGAAGTGGAGAGGTTCCGGAATTATAAAAAACAAATAATAAAGAACCAATTAACATAAATAAAGTCCAAACCGGTACTGATGTAAAAATACCTATGAAAGCTGCTTTCTTTGCATCTTTATCTGATTTCGCGACAAGGTATCTTTGAACAATAGTCTGGTCGGTTCCATATTTCTGAATAGCATAGAAAGCTCCGTTTATAACCATAACCCAGAATGTTAATTCTGTAAAACTGAAATTGTATGGTCCGACATCAATTTTCTTAAGCAAGACTGCCTGCTCAAATACGGCCACAGGGCCTCCTTCGGGTCTGAAAAGTAGTATTCCAAGACATAATAAACCTCCGCCTACAATTAAAAATCCCTGAATAACATCCATCCAGATAACTGCTTCGATACCTCCTACCAGTGTTAAAATCATAATACAGACTCCAATAAACAGAACCAGATATACAATTGGAATACCTGATAACGTATGTAATACAAGACAAACAAGGTATAAAACTGTGCCCATCTTAGAAAAGTGAGTCAGTATAAAAGCAAGTGAACTGTAAATACGGGCAAAAAAACCAAATCTTCTTTCAAAATACTCATAAGTACTTAGTTTTATGGTCTTTCTGAAAAGCGGTATGATTATCCAGATCAGACTCACCAATACTATAGGAACCATTAGTCCCTGAACCAGTAATATCCAGTTAGATTTATATGCCGCTGCCGGATATGCTAAAAAGGTTACACTGCTTATAAGAGTTGCGAATATGGATATACCTATAGCCCATGATGGAATATTCTTGCTTGCAGAAAAGTAATGCTCTGCGCTTTTTTGACGTCTTGCAAAGTATAATCCTACAAAAACTGTAGCAATTACTGATAAGAAGACGATTATGGTGTCGATGATGCTAATGTTTTGGGTCATGGGTAGTGATTAGTTTTTAGTATTAGTGGTTGAGGAGGGTGCAGTAGGTGTCGTGGAGGATTTCTACTTCTTGTTTTGATAGTTTTGTTAGGGGAGGCATCATTTCTGTGCCACATAGGTCTTTTATACTCATCATTACTTTGAGGGCAGCAAGAGATTGACCCAGAGTTCTGCCTTGTTGATAAACCAATGCAACTTTGTCTGTTTCTTCCTGAAATATAGCTGCCGATTTCAGGTCTCCATCGAGATATGCTTGGTATAATTTTCCGTAAAGTTCGGGGACTATATTACCTGTACTAGGAACAATACCGTCAGCACCAAGTTCAAGACTTCCGGCTCCCTGTGCTCCCCAACCGCAATAAAATGAAAAATCAGGTCTGTCTTTGTATATCTCTATAAAAGTTTTCATTCTGTCATAATCTCTTTCAGAATCTTTAAGACCATAAATATTAGGGTGATCACTTAGTTTGGCAACTACATCTGCAGGTATTGACATTTGAGTGGTAGCTTTAATATTATACATCATAACCGGACCCTTTATATTGTCTGCAAGAAATGTATAAAACTCTGTCATTTGCTGAGGTGTCAATGAGTAATATGATGGCAAAGTCGCAACTACAACATCTGCTCCTGTCTGAATATACAGGTTACCTCTTTTAACTAATTCTTCAACCTGGTTGCCGACCAGTCCGGCATAAATAATCTGATCTTTCCCTCTTGCATTTACAGCAGCTTTAACAAGTTTCATGCTGTTTTCTTCATTAACTGAGCATGATTCTCCTGTTGTTCCAAGCACAAGAGGATGCAAACCATTTTCAGAAAACGAATTAATAATTCGCGTAACTGCTTCGGTATCAATTGTAAGGTCAGATAGAAGTGGTGTTATCATCGGAACCACCACTCCGGAAAATCTTTTCTGCATTTTTTCTATTTATCTTATTTTGTAAACTTCAGATTTATGTTTTTACCTGTTTCTGTTTTGAGAGCAAGTATATAAAGTCCTTTGTTAAGCTTTTCAACATTAACTCTG
>CAZFUO010000082.1:0-232 GCA_964522065.1 uncultured Bacteroidales bacterium
TCTTTTCTTATTTGGATTGGCATAAAAAATCCGGTTTCGGTATTGGAAACCATATTAAAACTTTTGTCTTTTAATGCTATACTCCAAATATTTGATACCCCGTTATAATATGATGTACCATACAATGTACTGTCATCATTTGAAAATGAAAACTGAGTCAGGGTATTGTCTTCGAGTTCGTATATTGTTTCATACTTATTTTCACCATCTTCAAGTGTTTTAAGATCGAACA
>CAZFUO010000082.1:242-9369 GCA_964522065.1 uncultured Bacteroidales bacterium
AAGAGCAGAACTTACATAATTTTTCTTCCAGCTGCTCTGTTTCATATCTCTGTAATTAACAAGGGCAAGAAAAAAAGCACCAACAGCCAGTTCCGCACAATGAAAATGGTCATCTTCAAGTGTTTTAAGATCGAACATAATTAAAGATTGCTCGCCCTTAATTCCTGATAATGTTGCTGTCAGTTTTTCGCATGAGTTTGATATTGCAATATCAAAAATTGATTTACCAAAAGTCACTGTGTACATTGGAATTACGCTGGTATAAGGGTAGGGTATTTTTACCAGCTTTGCATAACCGTTGTCATGTTGAACTCCCCAGATACTTTTATCCTTTTTATTGAATACCAAATCGCCTGTTCTGGTAAATTTATTTACTACTTTTTTTCTTCCTGTATTTATATCAACCTCAACAAGATTGCGGTATTTGCTATTTTGTTCTGTAAAGAATATTTTGCGGTTTTCGTTATCAAATGTAATGCTGGTAGAATAATACATCTGTGGAGAATCGAGCGTGGTTATTTTTCTGATTTTGCCTGTTTTAACATCAATCTCTGAAATCTGTGAAATAATACCCGGATAGTTTATTGCTGCATAAATTTTATTGTTTACAGAGTCCCATTCGAGATTGGAAACATTTCCAAGTGGTTTGTTTGTAACAGGCTTAAACCGGGTAACAGGGTATTCTTTTATTGTATTGATGTTATTTTTCTGGAATTCATATTCGAAATTTGTCCATTCATTCCAAATGGATTTTACAGATCGGCCATACGTATTTTGAAATTGTTTACCAAAAAATGCTTCGCTGCTGTCGTTTCTGGAGTAAAAAGTCTTTAGTTTGTCTATGCCATATTTGTTTGAAAGATAAGTTATAAAGCGGGTTCCATATAAATAAGCATTTGTACCAACCTGAAAATCAATTGTAGTACCCTCAGTTTCAAGGCCAATATTAGAGTATAGTTTTTGATTGTCATTTACGATGCTTCTAAAGTACATTTCGTCATAATATCCCATTGCTCTGCCTAATCCTCCAGACATCCATGTTTCCATAAAACATGCAATACCTTCATGAAACCATCTTGGTGCATACCATCTGGGAGTTGTAAGATAACTCCATAATGCCGAAACCGGATATTCCTCAGATCTTCTTACTTTTCCTCTGAAAATTTTTCTGTAAAAATTGTCTCTTGAATTTGCCTTGTCTGAATGAACAATATGAGTCAGTTCATGATTAAACAGCCATTGAAACCTCTCATTTGATGGTATTATGCTAAAAGCGAATCCGTAAGGTTCAATGCCCAATTGTACCATGCTTTTGGGCATAGCAATAGCTCCTCCATGTCCCAAATCTTCAAAATCGCTCAGTATAATGTATGTTAATGAGTCTTTATAATTCCAGAATTTTCTGTGAAAATTCATAGCATTACTAAATGTTGATTGTACTTGGGGTAAAAGATATTCTGAACGTTTGCCCAAGTGAACAAGCTCGTATTTATTACCTTTTGTATATGTGACTTTTTGTGAAATGACATTTGTACACCATGCTAGAATGCATAGTGTACAAATAATCTTTAACAACTTGGTTTTTGTCATCATTATTAATCAAAAGATAAAACACCTAAAATTTCTGAATCATTTATTACAAATGATAAGTTTTCAGTATCACCGATTAAACCAAGGGTTTCATTACTATTTAATTTTAAAGCTAGTTTTTCGAAGTCAAAAAATCCCACTCCAAGTTTTTCGGAGTCAGTAAAACCTGTTCCTAATTTTTCTACATCTGTAAAGCCTGCACCAAGTTTTTCGAGTGAATTTAGTGTAACATTATCCATCAATCTGTTCAGGGACTCTTTGTCTAATATTAAACCGATCTTCTCAGCGTCTGTTATTTCTATGCCATTTAGTTTTTCTGTATCAAGAAAAACAATTCCCTTTAAAGTCTCAGAATCCCACCAGCTGAGTTTCTCAACATCGCTTAGCATTTTCTTATCTGACAACCATTTTTGAAGATTTTTATCATCATTCATAATGGCAGTATTAATTTGGCTTAAAAGAAGCAGGTCATGTGCTTTTTCAAGTTCTGTATTTTGGTTGTTTGTCAAAAAACTTTCAGCAGACTTTATATATTCAAGTACAATATTGTTTCTGAACTTCATTTGAGCTATTGTGTTTGATACTTCTTCAAGCATTTCTCTTAATAAGCCGGGTTGTGTATTTTCCGGTTTTGATAGAGAATTATAGACTAATAGCATATCTTGTCTGGTTTTATCCAGAAATTTGCCATAATTATCTATACTGGTTATTAATTCCTGGTTTGAAGTTTTAAAGGCATCAATTTCATTGCTTTCGCTTACTGCCATTTTGATATAAGAAGATAGAGTCGCAGATTTAAGATAATAGTAGTTGACATAATTCTTAAGTGAATTAAGCCTTACGGTATCTCCAATCAATTCATTTTTTAGTTTAATGTCTTCATCTCCGGCCTTGACGTTTCTGAAGTTTTTTACTCTGGCTATCGCACCCGACAATTCCTCTTTATTGACTTTTGGGAAATCTACAGCTATTCCGATAAGAAACCCAATAACTAACGAAAAGACTACTGCTACAGTTAATTTAAATGTTCCTGTGACTTTCATGGCTTTATTTATTTAAAGTGTTAATTTTCCATATATCTCTATGATTCAATCTGATAAGAGGTGCGATTGTCAATTCTCCCAGTTTTCCTATGTTTTTCTTTAATTCTTTAAGCTCCTTAATTTTATCCTGCAAATCATCTTCAATAATTATTGGCAATCCGCACTCACGTAGCATCATGTTGCGCTTAGCTTTTACAGAAAGCTCCAGATAGGTTATTAAATAACAATATATATCAAGCAGAGATTCCGGTTTAAACTTATCCTGTATAGATTTTAAATATTCTCCCTGTCTGGTACTACCAAACTTCCCTTCTTTCATACATTTAAGTAACTCAATTTCGCTGTTAAATTCTGCTTCTAACCAGTTTTGTAACTGTTTGTCGTTGTAATAAAACAGAAAAGCATAAAAAAGTGGTAAAATAAACAGAATCAAGACAGTTTGATAAATTGGACTAAGAAGAAAATGGTTATAAAATGAATGTATGCAAAAAGCAAGAATATAGGCAGTTATAAATTTTACTTCTTTTTTTGTGTTTGCATTTCTGACAACTATCATCATTATGGCAAGAATAGAAGTCGTACCTCCATGCATTACAGCTGTTCCAAGCCCTCTTAAAATCCATGTTAATAATCCAGAGTCAGGATAGTTGTACAGGTAAAAAATGTTCTCAAATAATGCGAAACCGCTTCCTACTGAAAAGCCGTAAATAGCGGCATCAGTATGAAAGCCAATCTTTTTTTTATTTATTAAAACTAATACAACCAGCGATTTCGCGGTTTCTTCAATAACAGGGAAGATATACCTTGTAAGAAAATTATTGTTTGCTAAATTGATTTCTGAAATGCCTGTATTTGTAAAATAGGATAGGGCGGCACTTAACAATCCCCATATAAAACATATGATTAGGATATTACTTTTTACCAGTTTATAACTATCCATCATAAACAGTAAAATCAGAAATAAGAGTACAGGCATTACAGCAATTATAATGTCCATGGTATTAGCCTTTATTTCCAAAAGTAACATTTTAATTATTTAAATCAAAAATATTACAAAATATCAATTGCTGTTAAACAAAAAAACCTACTAGTTATAAACTAATAGGTTTTTTTATTTGCGGAGAGAAAGGGATTCGAACCCCTGGTACCTTTCGGTACAACGGTTTTCAAGACCGCCGCAATCGACCACTCTGCCATCTCTCCTTATGAAGCCTTAAAGACTTCAGTAATATTATTCTGCTGCAGGAGCTGCTTCTTCTGCTTCAGGAGCAGACTCTTCTGCTACTTCTTCAGCTGCACTTACATTTGCTGCTGCATTTTTCTTTGCAATTTCTTCTGCTTTAGCTTTGTTTACTTCTGCTTCAGCTTCCAGACGTTTTTTCAATTCAGCTCTTTCAGCATCTTTCAAGCTAACTTTTATAGCATTGATTGATGATTCTTTAGCTTTTTTCCATGCTTCAAATTTAACCTGAGCATCTTCTTTAGAAAAAGCACCTTTTTTAACCCCACCTTCAAGGTGTTTCATTAACATAACTCCTTCTTCTGAAAGGATGTTACGGGTTGTGTCAGTAGGTTGTGCGCCTACGTTTACCCAATACAAAGCACGTTCGAAATTCAAATCTATTGTAGCAGGATTAGTGTTTGGATTGTATGAACCTAATCTTTCAATAAATTTACCATCTCGTGGTGCCCTGCTGTCAGCGACTACAATGTGGTAATATGCATACCCTTTGCGGCCGTTTCTTTGCAATCTGATTTTAGTTGCCATTTGTTTGAATTAGTTTTGTTACTATTGCTTGTATTAAGCGGCTGCAAAGGTAGAAAAAAAATCTAAAAACCAAAACCTGTGATCAATTTTTTTTCTTACTAAATATCCATGCATCACTGTGTCTGGCATTATCAGAGCGGAAATTGTCAAGTATTTTTTCAGCTTGAACTTTGTCTTTGAACTCTTTAACATAAATTCTTGCTCTTCCGTCACCTTCTACTATCCCTGCATTTGCATAAATGCCTTTTTTATTTTTTGACAGCCAATCTTGTGCAGATTGCTTATCGGGGAAGCTGCTTATAATAATATAATAGCTTTTTTGATTTGTGTTATTTGAAATGGCAGGCTCAACTTTTTTTGCCAAATCCGATGTTTTATTCAATTCAGTTTTCTTTACCGGTTCTGCTTTTTTCACAGGGTCAGTAATTTTGATTGGTTCAGTTTTTTTAACCGGAACAGGTATTGTTTTTGTTTCTTCAACTTTTGTAACCCTTTCTACATCTGCAATATCCTCGACTATTGTACTTTTAGAAGACAAGTCAGGCTGAGCCATAATTATGTTTTGCAGTAAAAAAGCATTTTGACTTTCAGGCCCTTCAAAATCACCTGCAGGTTTAGCCACAAACATTATAAGGAGACTTGCTGCAACTGCTGTGAAAAAATTCTGAAAATGCTTTTTAGTCAATCTTATATGTATAACTGAATCTTCATTTCGCTTTGCACTTCTTCTTAATCTTGGTGTAGATCGATGTTCAAGGTTAGGAAAAACAAAGGGCATCAGTCCATAAGATTCGGGATAGAAAAGATTTCTGTTATCTGGTTTGAATAATATTTTTCCGTCTTCAGATTTGTGTAAAACTCCTATTTTTCCGATTCTTATAAATTTACCTTTATCAAGATAAAAATTGACTTCATTAACATCAGACTTTACTTTTTCTAAGGCTTCGTCAAAACCCAAAGTGAAAGTTTCCTGATAAGATTGTACCAGGACCCCGTCATTAAAAGTCAGCCTGCTATTAAAACTTATTTCCTTACCTGAAGGATAAAAAGTTTCTTTATTGTGTAATAACCTTGCACAGGTTTCGTTTTGCACAAATCCGCCTAAGCCGGGCACAACAATGCAGTCGTGCTCGGGCAATAGGCGTTCAATATGCAATATGAGGTCAGTCATAGGCTACTGCATATTTTCTACTTCAACCAAAGTCTTGTCTATCTCTTCCTGGCTTAACTCAAAGTTTTTGAGATCACCTGCAAGATAGCTGTCGTATGCTGTCATATCAATCAGTCCATGTCCTGATAGATTGAAAAGTATAGTTTTCTGCTTGCCTTCTTCCTTGCACTTCAATGCTTCTCGAATGGCTGATGCTATTGCATGAGCTGATTCGGGTGCAGGAATAATACCTTCAGATTTTGAGAAAAGAAGAGCTGCATCAAAACTTTCAAGTTGTCTGATGTCAACTGCTTCCATATAATTATCTTTCATTAACTGACTTACAATTGTTCCTGCACCGTGATATCTTAAACCACCTGCATGAATATGTGCCGGAGCAAAATTGTGACCTAATGTAAACATAGGTAATAAAGGAGTATAACCTGCTTCATCACCAAAATCATATAAGAACTTACCTCTTGTGAGTTTTGGACAAGATGCAGGCTCTGCAGCAATAAATCTTGTTTTGAATCCTTTGTTGATATTATCACTCATAAAAGGGAAAGATATTCCGCTGAAATTTGAACCACCACCAAAACAACCAATAACTATATCAGGATATTCTCCTGCCATTTCCATCTGCTTTTTGGCTTCCTGACCGATTATAGTCTGATGTAAAGAAACATGGTTTAAAACGCTTCCTAATACATATTTGCAATTTTCAGTTGAAGTTGCAAGCTCTATTGCTTCAGATATAGCTGTACCAAGACTACCCTGATAGTTTGGATTTTTAGTTATTACGTTTTTGCCTGCTCTGGTTGACATAGATGGTGAAGCAATAACTGTAGCACCGTAACTTTGCATAATTGAACGGCGGTAAGGCTTTTGCTCATAACTGATTTTTACCATGTAAACTGCTAACTCAAGTCCGAAAAACTTACATGCGTATGACATGGCAGCTCCCCACTGACCGGCACCGGTTTCGGTGGTAATATTTGTTATGCCTTGTTTTTTATTGTAATATGCCTGAGCTATTGCAGAATTTAATTTGTGTGAACCAACCGGACTTACACTCTCATTCTTAAAATAAATATGAGCTGGTGTGTCTAGTGCTTTTTCCAATCCGTATGCTCTGACTAAAGGAGTAGGGCGATAATTCTTGTAAATATCTCTTACTTCTTCAGGTATTTCAATGAGCCTGTCAGTAAAATTTAATTCTTGCTTGCACAATTCTTCGGCAAATATCGGATAAAGATCTTCCGGTTTTAATTCCTGCCTTGTTCCCGGATGTAATGGTACGCCGGGTTTGTTTTTCATGTCTGCGGTAATATTATACCAATGTGTTGGAATCTCTTTTTCCTCTAGTAAGAATTTCTTAGTGTTCATAATTAGATCGTTTGTATAAAGAATTGCTAAGTTGTCAAGCTTTGCAAAGTAAATAAAAAATATTTGAAAATCTTTGCTTTTTGGGGCTGTCTTTGTGTTATATTTGTAGAAATGATAAATTATGTAGTATGAAGAATTTTAAAATAGTATTGCTAACTCTATTTAGTCTGAGTAGTTTAGTTGTTTATTCACAAGTGCCTTTCTATGGTGAATATAAAAGTCCTTCAAAGAATGTTATGTTAAAGCTTTTTCAAAAGGACGGCAGGTCGTTTTTTTCGGTATACCTTAATAATAAGCTAGTGGTTGATAATTCAATTATTGGTCTTGAGACTTCTTACGGTTCTTTTTACTCTGATCTGAGTCTTGAAAAGAAGCCATATAATAAGGTGAAAACTGAAAAGTACTCTCTGGTAGTTAGTAAGGTTTCAAATGTGAAGAAGAAATACAGAGAAATTGTTTATCATGTTGTAAATCTGCAAAAGAAGCAACTTGATTTGATTTTCAGGATTTTTGATGATGGTGTTGCATACAGCTACGGACTTAAGGGAAGGGGAGAATGTACTGTGTTTAAAGAATATGGCAATTTTACTTTTCCTCTTGATACAAGGGCATATATGACTCCCTATTCTAAACCTAAATCAGGCTGGGCTAAAACTAATCCAAGTTATGAAGAGCATTATGTTTATGATGTTCCTGTAAATACCATTTCTTCAATAGGTAACGGCTGGACTTATCCTGCTTTGTTTAATGTTCCGGGAAATGGCTGGGTTTTGGTAAGTGAAACCGGGACTGATGGTAACTATTGTGGTACTCATCTGAGTGAGCCAACACAAAATGGTATATATAAAATAGAATTCCCAAGTGTTGAAGAAGGTTTATATAATCAGAATGTTTATCCGGTTATGGTTTTGCCTTTTCAAACTCCCTGGCGTATGATGATAGTTGGTAAAAATCCTGTTGATATTGCTGGCTCTACTATGGCTACAGATTTGGTAAAACCTTTATTTAAAGCGAAAAGCGAGTACAAGGCAGGTAGGGCGACATGGAGTTGGGTGGTTTTAAAAGATGATAGTGTTAATTATGATGTAACAAGGAAATTTATAGATATGGCCAGCCATCTGGACTTTGAATACTGTTTGGTTGATGCTCCATGGGATGTAAATATTGGCAAAGAAAAAATTGAAGAGTTATCAAAATATGCTCAGACTAGAAATGTTGGTTTATTGCTTTGGTACAATTCTAATGGTAACTGGAATGATGCTCCTCAAACTCCTAAAGGATATATGGATAATGCCGACATAAGACGCAAGGAAATGAAGTGGATGCAAAGCATTGGAATTAAGGGTATTAAAGTTGATTTCTTTGGTGGGGATAAGCAGTTTTATATGAAATATTATCAGGATTTGGCAAAAGATGCAAATGATTTTGGTCTTACTGTCAACTTTCATGGAACAACATTACCAAGAGGTTGGGAAAGAATGTATCCAAATTTTGTTACTAATGAGGCTGTTAAAGGTATGGAATTTATTACTTTCGGACAGGAAGATGCAGATATGCAGGCAAAGCATTGTGCAACTTTGCCATTTATTAGAAATGTAGCAGGACCTATGGACTTTACTCCTGTAATACTAAATGAAAGGTTGGGCTCAGATCGTAAAAGCGGCCCTTTAAGAAGAACTACTGTTGCATTTGAGCTGGCACTGCCTGTTTTATTCTTATCTGGTGTTCAACATTTTGGAATAATTCCTGAGAATTTGAAACAATATGATTTTTTCCTTACGGACTATATCAGAGATGTTCCTGCTACCTGGGATGATACTAAATTTCTATATGGAATGCCAGGTAAGGATTGTGTAGTTGCGAGAAGGTCAGGGAGTAAATGGTATATTGCAGGTATAAATGGTGAAAGTTTTGATAAAGAAATCAGCTTTGATGTTACCAACTTTATAAAAACCGGAACAAGTGGTTATGCTATCGTTGAAAAAAATGGAGATAAAAATCAGATTGAAAGAATTGATTTGGTTGTTCCTAATAAAAAGAAGCCTATGGAAGTTAAGTTGTCTGCCAATTCTGGTTTTGTAATGATATTTGAAACCGCAAAAAAATAGATTCCTTTTAAAATAATACTTTTTACTTACAAAGTGTCAATTTTCAAACGTAAAATTGACACTTATTTTTTTGTCTTTTTTT
>CAZFUO010000083.1:0-9309 GCA_964522065.1 uncultured Bacteroidales bacterium
CTTGTGAAAACGGCAGGCAGAAAGTCTTCAATCTCACCTCCTATAAGTAACTCGGCTCCTTCTTCAAGATGTAGATTTACATTGCTTTTTAATGTTAAACGACCTGTATTCCATTTTCCTTCAGGTATAATGACAGTACCACCACCTTTTTTGCTAACTCTGTCAATGGCAGACTGTATCTTTTTGGTGACTTTTTGTCCTTCTTTTGCACCCAGATTTTTAATATTCAGAGTGTAAGAAGGGAAAACCGGCTTTTTAAGCTGTGGCATTTCAAAAGGAGCAACTATTGGAGCAATCTCTTCAGACAATGCATTTGCTCCTACCTGATTTTTATTTAAAAATGGTTTTGACGACGCAGGAGTTTTAAACTGCGCCGACAAACCTATTGTTAATATCGAGAATGTTATTACGAAAAGTATCTTTTTCATTTTTATAAATTTAATTTATCCATGCTTCTTTAGCCACAAATGGATAGATAGTGATTTCAGCGGGTTCGGTTTCTGGTATAATTTTCTTAAAATCAGACTTAATACCTGCGTTTTGCATAATTTTTTCAGCGGTTTCGTCAAAAGGACGATTACGATAGTTGATAGTGTTCGTTAGTGGAGTGTTCACTCCATTATTGATAGTGCCGTTGTCTTTAACATAATTATGATCTATTACAATATCATGACATCGATCTGATGCTATATGCAACCAAAGATTGTGAAGGCTGTTTATGAAGTTGTTGGTGATAGTAAAATACGCAGAACCGTCGTCCGGATAAATGCATCTTGGACCATTGAATAAATAATTTCCAGTGATTACAGAATTTGGTTGTTTTCCCAATGTATAAATTATACCACCGTCATGAAGTACAAGGTGTGTTTTTCCAAGTTTATTATAACTAATTGAGTTGTTTTTGCCTACTTCAGATGCAGGAATACCTGCATTTGCCCACCACCATCCACAGGCAATTGCTCCATATGGTGTACCGGAAATATCATTATGTTCAAATTTAACATCTTCTACGAAGAAAGCAAGTATGGCTTCAACCATTCTGAAATCTATCGAGATGTTTCTTATATAGTTGTTTGTGACAGAAATGTTTTTACAAACACCTTCAATACCAAATTTAAAAATGTCTCCGTCGCCAATTTCATAATGTTGCGGATGGCCTACAGAAATTGCATTTCCAAGCAAGTCGTTAAAGAAGTTGCCATTTACTTCAGAATTTGTAACATCATTTACAAGACTTATCGCTGTTGCCGAATTTATATGCTCAAATTTATTGAGTACAAATTTGATGTTTTTTGCATTCCTTATGTCGATTGTACCCGGAGGTACATCTGTACTGTTATATTTTGTAGGATGCCAGTTACCGCTGGGTACATATTTGATAGCAAGTCCAAGACTTTGAATACCGCCAAAACCATAAGAATCTTCAATCTTCATCAAATTCCATTTGTCGTATGAAAAAGTTAAACCTTCAAATATCAGATTACTTACACCCGATTTTGTTGATGAACCTTTAATTCTGATTAATCCTTCAGATACAGGAACAACAGCTTTTGCTTTGCTCATGTCTTCTCCCTGAGAATAATAGAAAATTTTCTGTTTTTTTCTGTCATAGTAGAATTCTCCGGGGTTGTCTAGTAATTCGATAGCATTTCTTACAAAAAAGCCTTTATTAAACTTGGTTTTTCCTGCCCAGGCAAGTGTGTTTAATATGCTACCGTAAGGTTGTTGAAAATGTATTAAAATTGTATCATTACTGAGTTTGTCAACTTTCGAAGCACATAATATTTTTTCATTCCATACATTTTTATGTATAAGCTCTATTTCTTCAGGATTTGTAAGAAAAGGTAAGTCCCTGGTATGAAACTTAACTGCAGCAACTGATTTGCCTTCACCATAAGCCCAGGGTTCTGTTCCTTTAATTTCAAACTCTCCCCAACTTCCATAACCAGTGATCTGATTTTCGGTAATTGCCATTCTGGCTCTTTTACCATTTATAAAAAGCGCCCTGAGCTTTTCATTGGTTTTTAAGTCTGCACAATAAATGTTTTTATGATTTGTTGCCTTCCAATTATTAACTTCTACTCCACCATTTAAGACCGGAACTTCATCTTTGTAGGATTTGTAAATTATATTAAAACCATTCATTCCAGAATCATACTCATCAAAATTTATCGGAGATGAAAGTTGATAGCTGCCTTCCCTAAGAAAGACTGTTATATCACTCTTCATTTTTTTATTGATTTTTCTTACTGCTGCTTTTGCCTGATCAATAGTTGAAAATGGAGACTGAATAGAGCCGTTACCACCCTTTGCTGCCGTAGGTGATACATAAAATTCTGTTTGTGCTTTTGCGCCGGTAAAGACTAAGGCAGAAATGACGATTAGTAATACCTGTTTTTTAATCAGAGACATGATTTTTGTATTTAAATGTGATACCTGTTGCAAAAATAGTATAGTTATTCAGAAATAAAAGCAAATTGTTGCAAATATTAATCGTTTAAGCAAAATAGGGATGTCATCCTTTTTTATTAAATTTGCGAGATAATTCACTAAGTATGAATTTAAAGGATAGATTTAAAGATTTCTTGCAATACTATCTCTGGTTTCCTGATGACCAGATAAGGGAAAGTATTCGTAAGTCTAATATTCAGAGGTTGTTATGGCTGGCTATCCTTGCTATTCCTGTTAATATATATCACGTACTGACTTTCTTACCCAGGATCTCATCAGAAAATCCCTCAGTTGTTAGTTGGGGAGAGGGTATCATTTTTTGTCACTCTGCTTCAATAGCTTTTTTTCTGATTATAGGTTTTATAGCTTTTACACAATTAAGAAAAAAAGTTATAAACCAAAAATTGATCAGCCTCACAATCATGCTGACTTTTTTGTTTATTGTGATTTTGGGTGCAATAATAGTTTCAGTAGATCAATTGGTTACAGATGCGATTTCTCCATATTTGATTTTAAGCATGATAATGGCCCTGGTTTTCAGAGTTCCACCTTTGCAGATTTTACCGTTTTACATATTATCATTTGTAACATTTTTTATTGGAATACAAATATTCCAGTTAGATCAGGATATTTTGCTTTCTAACAGAGTTAATGGTATAACTATTGTTTCTCTGGCATTTTTGGTTTCGGTTATTTATTGGAAAAATACAATTACCCGTTTTTTACAAAATCGCATAATTGAAAAACAAAAATTAGAACTTAACGAAAAGCTGATTCAGTTACAACAGTTGAATGATGCCAAAGATAAATTATTCAGTATAATTGCTCACGACCTTATTTCTCCTTTTAACGTAATAACCGGAATGACAGGTTTATTGAAAGATAATTTTGATTCGTTTGAAAAAGAAGAGGTAGTAAATTATATTGGAAATGTAAATGAGTCTTCTCAAAAGGCATATGATTTATTAGTCGATTTGCTTAGTTGGGCTCGGGTTCAAACCGGAGCCATGATAAGTAAGCCAACGGTTTTTGACATAAATTCTGTTATTAATAATGTGATTTCAATATTGAAACAGTCTGCAACAACCAAAAATCTGAAACTAAGGTATGATAATGAGAATAGTGTTTTGGTCTTTGCAGATATTGATATGATAAAAACAGTAATCAGAAATTTGGTTTCTAATGCAATAAAATATTCATTTCCTGAAAGTGAGATATTAATAACGGCTTCACTGGAAGATAGTAAATATAGAATAGCTGTTAAGGATTCCGGTGTAGGTATTTCAGAAGAAAATATAAATGCTATTTTTTCAACACAAAGCAAGATGTCAACCCCCGGAACCCATGATGAAAAAGGTGTCGGATTAGGCTTGACATTGTGTAGAGATTTTCTTGAAAAACAGGGCAGTAAACTTGAAATATTATCATCTCCGGAAAAAGGTAGCACATTTTCATTTCTTTTACCTCTGTCACCATTATGAAGTTACCAATTTCATTACTTTTTCTTGCTCTGTTGCTGAATTCCTGTGTTCAGCAAATAAAATTAGTCGAAACCGCTCCTGTTTCACCTTTACTGAGTAGCGACTATGTGATTTCCGGAGTTTCTCCTGATAACAGATCATTATTGCTTACAAAACCCCACTATTTTGGCTTATATCAATTTGATCTACATTCAGGTAAAATTGATTCAATAACCGATTTAGCAGGAGCAGGGTATAAGCCTGTTTACTCCGGCAGTGGGAAGTATTTAATATACAGAACTGATGATTATTCAGAGAAAATAAGGTTGTCGTCAATTTATATGTATAACTTAAAGAATGGAAAGAGGAAGACACTTGTAGAAAACAAAAGAGCAGTCTCTGTTCCATATGTATTTGGTAATGATATTGTATATACTGTTGATGGTAATTTGGATTGTAATCACTTTTACTGGTGGCTTGCTACAGATCCAGATGATAAGACCTTTGTTTTGTCTGAAGATCTTGAACCTGAGCTTTGGGTAAAAGGATATAAAAAAAGATTTAAACCACTTGGAGATGGGCAGTATATCTGGATTTCATTATCACCTGATAAGAAAAAAATGCTTTTTTATGTTGTAGGTAAAGGGTGTTATGTCAGCGATCTTAAAGGCAACATTTTATTAGATGCAGGAAATCTGCTTAATCCTTCATGGTTAAACAAAAATATGATAGTTGGTGTTTTGGCAGGAAGTGTAACTGAAAAAACCACAGCCAGTGATATCGTTGCGGTTTCGTTAAAGACATCAGAAAAAGTAGTTCTTTCAAAAACACCTAATGTAAATGAGCGAAATCCTTTTCCTTTTGTAAATGGCAAAAAGATTGCGTATCAGACATCATCAGGCGGGATTAACATTATGAGGATATATTTTAAATGAAAGCAAGATTATTAACAATAATATTTTTATTAGCTGTTGGAACAGTAAATCTTTTATCTCAAAATAAGGATTTTAGTGGTTACAGGTTTTTTATTAATCCGGGACATGGAGGCTATGATTCTGATGACAGGAATATTGCAACTACTGGGTTTTGGGAGTCTGAAGGTAACCTTAAGAAGTCTTTGTTTCTTAAATCTTTGCTTGAAGGTGAAAAGTCAAAGGTGTTTTTATCGAGATCAACAAATAACACTGAGGATGATCTGGATTTTGCTGTAATTGATGAAATGGTTAATGCAGCAAATGTTGATTTTTTTATTTCAATTCATAGTAACGGGGGTAGCGGTAAGATTAACAGACCTTTGATGCTTTTTAGGGGATATGATAATAAACCTGTTTTTAATATTGCAGGTGAGATTGCTAAGATAATGTGGTATAAGGTTTTTGAAAATGGTAAAAACTGGACAAATAATGAGCCTTATATAAAAGGAGATTGGTCGTTTTATCCTGACTGGGGTAAGCAGGGTTTGGGTGTTCTCAGGGCATTAGCGGTTCCGGGAGTACTGACTGAAGGGTCTTTTCATGACTATATACCTGAGTCATGGAGACTAAGAAACGAAGACTTTCTTAAACATGAATCGTGGGCGTTATTCAGAGCTTTAAAAGAATTTTATGGTATATCAAAACAAGCTCCTGGTATAGTTTGCGGAGTTGTTTCTCAAAAATCAAAACCGATAAACAAAGTTAAGGTTGGCATTTCACCCGGAGATAAATATTACACTACAGATAGTCTCAATAATGGTTTTTACTATTTTGAAAACCTCAAACCCGGTAGCTATCGTCTTACAGTTTACAAAGATGCAATGTCTGTGAGAGACACTGCATCAATTGTGGTAAAACCTGATAGTTCGACCATAAGAAATTTTAAATTCTGAAATTTATTTTTCCCAGGCAAGAGTACATTTGCCAATAGCGTAAAATCTTTCTCCGCTTTTGGTTGTTAGTGATGTGTAAACGACTGTAAATGTGCCGTTTTCTTCTTCGATAACACAAAGTGGAGTTCTCATTGCATGATCTCCTGCATCTCCCCAAATATTATTGCCATTTTGTATTTTTATTCTGGCTTCTTTGCTCCAGTTTACACCGTCTGTAGATATACTATAGCCTATTTCCTGATCACCAAATGAATCGAAAACAGTCAGATATCTTCCGTCTTTTAACTCAGTAATCTGAGGATTTTCCATAAACTCATCCACGATATTTAAGGGGTTTATTCCCAGAGGTAATCTTGTCCAGGGACCTTCCAGTTTGGGTGCGTTTGCGAGTCCTGAAGGCCAGCCTGTTTTAGGATTATAATTGTGTCCGTCATACATAGCATACCACATTTTGCCAACTTTGTAAGGGTTGAATGTTGCAACGGCTTGTTCCCCTTCCCAGTATTGTGTGTTTTCGTCAGGCTCCATAATAATACCCATATCTGCATAAGGTCCGGCTATGCCTTCCATGCCGGGAACCACAGATTTTGCTCTCCATATTCTACCGTCATAATCGCTGCCGGGAGCTTCACCTTTGCTTTCATCTCCACCCCTGTAAGCAACATAAAAAATGTTCCATGCATTTTCATCTTCATTAAATTCGACTCCGGTTACCCATACTTCAGATCTTGGATTTGTCGGGGTTCTGTTTGGAATGCTGTTAACAACTGCTCCCTGTCTTTTCCAGCTAACTGCATCAGGGCTGGTCCAGTGTGCAATACGCATATCTCTGTGGGGTCTATCAAACATTTCGTTTACAAACATATGATAAACTCCGTTAAGTTTTACAACCTGACCGGTTTCAAATCCGGATTTATTTTTACTGTCTATGACGTCCTGATTTTTATGGTCTATCACCGGCCCTTTGTTCTCAGAAATAACTTTCAACTTAACAGGCTTTGTTTGTGCCACTGTCATAAATGATAAAGCTGCCACCGTTGTCAGCAAAAATGTTTTTAAAATGTATTCAATTTTCATAGCAGATGGTTTGTTTGTTTACAAAGTTAGTATTTTTACGCTTCCTTTTCTAAAGGATAAAACCTCAAATATTGTTAAATGAATATATTAATTCAGTTTTTCGGGCTTCTTGCACTTCTTTCCTGGGTGTCAAGCGTCCAGTGGAAAAGCAAAAGTGGCATCTTAAAACTGCAAATTCTTGCCAGTGTTTTTTACTGTTTGCATTATAGCTTTCTTGATGCCTATTCGGCTGCTGCTGTATCTGTGGTTTCGATTTTAAGACTTCTGACAATATTTATAATAGAAAAAAAGGGGAACCGCCCCGGTTGGGTTGTGCTGGCTTTATTTGAGATTTTGTTAGTTGTAGTGGCTGTTTTTACATTCAACGGTGCTTTGAGTCTGATACCTATAATAATAACAGCTATGTATACTTACAGCACATGGCAATCAAATACAAAGATTCTCAGAATAGTATTTTTTATTGGAGGATGGTTGTGGATATATTTTAATTACAATGTAGGGTCATTTGTTCTTATTATCGGTAATTCACTTGAAATTATTTCAAGTGCGGTTTCGTATATCAGATTTGACATAAAAAATAAAAAGCTTAAATAAATATTTTTTGAAACTTATTTCTGTATTCAGAGGGCGTTATGCCTGTATATTGCCTGAAAGTCCGGTTAAAATTAGAAATATTTTCAAAGCCACTTTCAAAGCATATCTGAGAAACCGCGATGCTATTATTAATAAGGAGTTTGCATGCGTATTTGATTCTTAACTCGTTGACAAAGCCTGAGAATTTTTTTCCTGTTTTTTCGCTGAAATACCTGCTGAATGCGGACACGTTCATACCAATCTTCTCTGCAATATCCTTTTGATTTATATGATTTTGGTAATTAGTGTTTATATAGTGCATTACCTTATTTAATCTTTCTTTGCCTTCATAGTTTTCCGCCTTGTAGTTTTCTCCCGATAATAGTTTGTATTCAAAGGTCTTAGACATATAATCAAGTATTTTTATAAAGTACAGAGTTTGTTGCAGGTCTTTTTGTTTTAAGAGTTTAAAAAGCATTTTGCCTATTTTATCAGAAGCTTTGTGGGAAAAGTTGATGCCACGTGACGATTTTTTCAGCATCTCCCTGATATGAAAAAATTCAGGATAGCTGTTAATTTGCTGACTGAAAAAGTCTTTGCTGAACTGAACAACAATGGCATTTACTCTGGTATTTTTATTATTTTCGCTATCACTTTGCCAGAAATGTGGTGTATTGCTACCTAAAAGAACAATATCTCCCTCTTTAAATTTTTCTACACTATCTCCAACAAATCTGGTGCCTGAGCTTTTAACAATGTAAACAATTTCATATTCACTGTGAAAATGCCATGGATAAGTAAAAGATTGAATATCATTCCATTTTACTTTTAGCAGGCTTAAAGGTGCAAAGCTCACCTGCTCGTGCATTATTTTCATATTCGGTTTTTATTTGCAAAAATAATACAATTAGATGCAAAAAATATATTGGTAATGGGGAATAATCTTTTTTATTTTTGACTCCAAAAATATTTAAAGTTATGAGTAAGCCTGATTTTAGTTTAAAAGGAAAAATAGCAGTTGTAACTGGTGGTGGTGGAGTATTGGGTGGCAGTATTTCCAGAAGCCTTGTGGAAAGTGGTGTTGTTGTAATTATTCTTGATATACGTCAGGAAGCTCTCGATAAAAGGATATTAGAGTTAAAAGATTTGGGTGAGGTGTATGGCTGGGTGTGTAACATTCTGGACAGAGATAGTCTTAATAATGTAGCAGCAGAAATTTCCGAAAAGTATGGTCGCATTGATATTCTTGTTAATGCTGCAGGGGGTAATATTCCCGGAGCAACTTTAACAGAAGATCAGACTATTTTTGATATGAAAATGGAAGACTTCAATAAAGTTACAGATCTAAACCTTAATGGAAGTGTTTTACCATGTCTGGTTTTTGGTGAAGTAATGTCAAAAACAGGAAAAGGTAGTATTATAAATATATCTTCTATGGCTACCTATTCTGCAATAACCAGAGTCCCCGGATATTCTGTAGCTAAAAGCGGTATAAATATCTTTACCCAATGGCTGGCAACAGAGCTTGCTATGAAGTTTGGTGAAGGTATCAGAGTAAATGCAATTGCTCCGGGCTTTTTTATTGGCGACCAAAACAGGTCTGTGCTTATTAATCCTGATGGTTCTCTTACTGAAAGAAGTAAAAAGGTCATAGCAAAAACCCCTATGAAAAGATTTGGAGATATTAATGAACTTAACGGAATTGTACAATTCCTTTGCTCAGATGCTGCAAGCTTTATTACAGGTACAATAATTCCTGTTGACGGCGGTTTCTCAGCTTTTAGTGGTGTTTGAAAAATCAGTATTGTCAAGTATGTTCTTGATAGAATAATTAGTATAGGTAATAGTTTAGGGTCCCGGAGTAATCCGGGATTTTTTTTA
>CAZFUO010000084.1:0-9216 GCA_964522065.1 uncultured Bacteroidales bacterium
GGGGAGTTTCCTTATGATGTTGACTATTTGCTTTTGCTTGGTGATGCATGGATGGATCTTGGTTTCCCCAAAAAAGCATATCCGAAATATGTGGATGCTCAAAAAAGAGATCCCAATAATCCCTCTGTTTCACTCTCACTTGCAGACTACTACAAAGAAACCGGAGATAGTTTGGCATCAAATGAGCAATTAATGAATGCATTAACAAATCCGGGTACCGACATCGAAACCAAGTTGACAATTTTTTCTCCCGTACTAATAGCATCATTGCAGACTAAAGATACAGTTGAAATACAGAAATACTTTGATATACTACTTGAGCAACATCCAAATGAATATCAAATAAGAGATCTATATGTTAAGTGGTTACTTGAAAGGGGGCGAAAGCAGGAGGCTAAAGACGAATTAAGAAATGTGCTCGATTTGAATCCTAATCAGTTAAAAGCATGGAAGAATTTTCTTGAATTAAATCTTGAGTTTGATAATCAGATAGTTATAAGAGATATTTGTAATGAGGCATTACAATATTTCTCTGAAGAGCCTTTGTTCTGGTTTTATCTTGGATTGTCATGGACTTCAGAAAATGAGGGAAAGGATGTTGACAAAGAAAAAACTAAAAAAGCAATCGATGCTTTTAATAAAGGAATTAGTGTATCTAAAAACGAGGAAAAACCTTTCATTTCCAGATTATACGGTATAACCGGAGATGCATATTTGTTACTCAATGACACAATTAAAGCATTTGAGTATTATGAGAAAGCCTTAGAAGAATTTCAGGGCAATTTGCTTGTACTTAACAATTATGCCTATTATCTTGCGGTTTTAGGCAGAGACTTATCGAAAGCTGAAAGAATGTCACGCAAAACAATTGAAGCAGATCCGAAAAATTCTACCTATCTTGACACTTTTGCCTGGATATTCTTTAAGTTAGAGAAGTATAGTCTTGCTAAAATATATATTGAACGTGCTATTGCAAACGAAAAAGATCCAGGTCCTGAGATTGTTGAGCATTACGGAGATATTTTATGGTTTTGCTCTGAAAAAGAAGAGGCCAAAAAACAATGGAAAAAATCTGCGGAGTTAAACAATCCGTCAGAAACATTATTAAAGAAAATTGAAACAGGTACATATGTACCCTAATACTTTTATTATATGAATAAACTAAATTCAAGATACCTTCTAATAATTGCTATATCAGCAGTTACAATTATTATGCCTTCATGCCGGGGCAGCAAGGATGTTGCAAAGAAACCTACTAAACAAAAAATGGAGGTGATTAAAGACCTTGTTCTTGAGGGTTTTGCATTTAGTAATCTTAATTCAAAAATGGAGTTTAAGATTTTCCCTAAAGAAGGTGTAAGTGCAGGAATGAAGGGCAATATAAAAATTCAAAAAGACACATGCATGATTTTATCGCTGCAGCCATTTGCGGGAATAGAAGCTGTTAGATGTAAAATTACTCCAGACAGTATCTACCTGCTAAGCAGACTACATTCAACATATGCTACTGAGGGAATAGATGCTTTGCCATACAGTGAACTAAAGCCATATTACCTTTTGCAATCTGTATTGACTAACAGAGTATTTATACCTGGCAAAGTAAAACCTGAAGAAAAAGACCTTGATAAATTTATGACTTACAATGGTAAAGAAGGTGAGTTTATAAGTATTACTCAAAATAAATACAATCTTGCTTTCAGAATAGATGATGAGCAACAATACGATAAACTTACAGTTGGAACCGAAGATGTTCTTAAGGCTCTGGAAGTAAATTATACCCGGTTCGAAAGAGCAAATCTGGGAGTTTTCCCGCACTTTATTGAGATGACTACACAAAACGAAGGTAAAAATCTAAAAATGCAGGTTTATTTTTTGAGTCCCGCTTTTGATATAAATACAGATTTCAGCTTTGATATACCAAAGAGATATAAAAAGGTAACTATCAAAGAAATGCTGGATAAATTTTCAAACATGTTATAATACTTGTCTATGAAGCGTTTGGTTTTATTTTTTTCAATGTTACTTCTCTTAAGTTCTTCTTTTGCTCAGACTACCAAGCGTATATCTGACCTTGAAAAGAAGAGGAAAGAAGCACTTGAAAAAATCGAACAAACCTCAATTTTACTGAACAAAAACAAAAAGACTACTCAGAATACTATTTATAAGCTTAATGTCTTGAATGATAAAATTAAAGCTCGCGAAAGATTTTTAGGAGAACTTTCAGGTGAGTTAAATATTATTGACAGGAATGTTGGCGAGGTTAAAAATGAGTATGCTCAGATAAGCCGTGAACTCAGCGTAAAAAAAGAACAATATGCTCGTTCATTAAGGCTAATGAGCAGACGAAACAGAGCTGAAGATAAACTAATGTTTTTATTGGCTTCTTCAGATTTGGGTCAATTAACACGAAGGCTAAGGTATTTAAGTGAGTATTCAGATTATCAAAGGTTGCAGGCTTTAGAAATAATAAACAAACAAAAAGAGCTGGATCAGAAACGATTATCACTCGAGGCTGCATATTATGAAAAGAAAACAGTAAAAGATAAAGAGGAAAGAGAAAAACAAATACTTAGCAAAGAAAAAACTCAACATAATGAGATAATTAAAGATCTCAAATCTAAAGAGAAAAATCTGGTTGCAGAGATTAGTCGTCAGAAGAAATTAGCCGACAATCTTAACCGGCAAATAGAAAATATCATTGCTGAAGAAGCAAGAAAAGCTGCTGAGGCTGCTGCCAAAGAAAAAAACAGAACCACTGAGACTAAGGGTGGTTATGCCATGACAAAACAAGAACTGCAGTTGTCAGGTGATTTTGGAAAAAATCAGGGACGTTTGCCATTACCGGTTTCTCAACCCGGGTCTATATTGGTACATTATGGTGAGCAGAAATATCAGGATTTAAAATATGTTCAGAATAGTAGTAAAGGTATTGATATCCAGACCAAAGAGGGAGCCTCGGCTACTGCTGTTTTTGACGGTGTGGTTTCGAAAGTATTTCCCTTGCCGGGATTTAATAACTCAATAATAGTCAGACATGGTAATTATCTGAGTGTTTATGCAAATCTTAGCAGTCTTTTTGTAAAGGCCGGAGATAAAGTTAAAACAGGTCAGAGTTTGGGTAAAATTTATACTGACAGCAAGCAAAATAACATGACTGTCTTACACTTCCAACTTTGGAAAGATACTCAAAGACTGAATCCTGAATCGTGGTTACGTAAATGATAATCCGTCAAGAATTTTTACATAAAGCTCAATAGCTTCGCTTATTTCTTCAAGTTCAATAAATTCATTTGCAGTATGAGACCTTGATGAACTTCCTGGTCCTATTTTGAGAGTATTAAATGGCATTCTTGCCTGGTCAGACAATGTTGGAGATCCGTAAGGAGATCTACCTGCAGCCAGGCATGATTTTACAACAGGATGATTCTGGTCTATTTTAGATGAATTGAGTCTGAACGACCTGGCTTTTACTTCACATTCTACTTCGGAAGCAATTTCCTTGTATAAAGTTTCAGGACTGTAAAACTCGTTTATTCTTACATCTACAACAAATTGGCAAATATCCGGAACCACGTTATGCTGAGTTCCTGCATTAACCTGAGTTACGGTCATTTTAACTGGCCCCAGAAAATTTGATTGCTCAGGAAATGATTTGGTTCTGAACCACTCAATGCTTTTCATTGCTTTATATATGGCATTATCACCCTCATTTCTGGCTGCATGGCCAGCTTTTCCATGTACTGTACAGTCAAGCACCATGAGACCTTTTTCAGCTACAGCCGGATGCATATTTGTAGGTTCGCCGACTATACCAAGTGAAACAGGTGGTAAAACTTTTAACAACGCCTCTATTCCGTTTTTGCCTGTAATTTCTTCTTCTGCAGTAATAGCAAGTATAAGATTATATTTTTGAGGTATTGAAGATAAAATCCTGAAAACCTGTATCAAACTACAAACACTGCCACCTGCATCATTACTACCCAAACCAAAAAGTTTTCCATCTTTAATGTATGGAGAAAAGGGATCTGTATTCCAGCCATCAACAGGTTTTACAGTGTCAATGTGAGAATTGAGCAAAAGGGTAGGTTTTTTCTTATCATATCCGACAGCAGTACACCAGATATTGTTTAATTCCCTTTCAACTTTAATACCTTTGTTATTTAGCCACTTAGTCAGGAATTCCACTCTGTTTTCTTCACTTTTGCTCATTGCAGGAATAGCAATAAGATTTTCCAGAAGACTTACAGCTTCTTTATAATAATTTTCGTATTTCACCTTTTTAATATTTTCTTACTCAACAAAGATATAATCTTATTTCAAAACAGTGAAATCTGATATTTTTTTGTTATAATTGCACATAAATATTAAAATTGTGCAATATGGAAGTGGTTCACATGGCCAGGTTAGTACCGGCTCAGGTAAAAAAGTATGGTAACCGAACCGCTTTAAGGTTCAGAGATTACAATTTGCAGAAATGGACAGACATTTCCTGGAAGGCTTTTAGTGAAAGTATAGACAGGCTTGCTTCATCTCTGATAGAAGATGGATATACCAGCGGTTCTAAAATCGGACTTTTTTCACAAAATAAACCTGAATGTCTTATTGTTGATTTTGCTGTATATTCAGTAAGATCGACCGGGGTGCCTATGTATGCAACCAGTACAACATCTCAAATTGAATATATAATTAAGGATGCCGGGATTGAACTTATTTTTGTAGGAGAACAATATCAATATGACAGAGCTTACGAGGCTTTGAGAAATGATGTTGGATTAAAACAAATCGTAATATTTGATACTGCAGTAAGACTGGCTTTGACAGATGATAAATCTCTTTATTTTGCTGATTATTTACAAAAGGGGTATATTAAAGGACATTCTGAGACTCTGAGTAAATTAAGAGCTGAAGCTGAAGAAAAAGATCTTGCAAACATACTTTACACTTCCGGTACAAGCGGAGAATCAAAAGGAGTGCTTCTTACTCATGAAATGTTTTCAGATGCAGTCAGAGTTAACGACCTGAAGCTTTCATTTCTTTCGGAAAATGAAATTTCACTTTCCTTTCTTCCAATGACACATATTTTCGAAAAAGCATGGGATGCCTTTAGTCTCTCAAAAGGTATAAGACTCGATATTAACCTCAAACCCCTGGATATTCAAATGACTTTAAAAGAAGTCAGACCAACTTGTATGTGCTGTGTACCAAGATTCTGGGAGAAAATCCATGCAGGTGTAAACGAAAAAATATCGACAAAACCGCTATTTCTCCAACTTATGTTTAAACGTGCACTAAGTGTTGGGAAATCATATCATTTAGATTATCTGAGAGTTGGTAGCAGACCTCCATTCAGGCTCTCATTTCTTTATTTGTTTTATAAGCTGCTTTTTTTCAATAAGATAAAAAGAACAATTGGTCTTGATAAAGGCCGGTTATTTCCTGTTGCAGGTGCAAGGCTTTCAGATGAATTGTTCGTTTTTTTCAGATCTATAGGTATTCCAATAGTTGTGGGCTACGGATTAACTGAAAGTACAGCCACTGTAACATGCCACGATCCAATTGATTATCACATTGGTACTGTTGGTACTCTTGTTGATGGTTTACAACTTAAGCTTGGTCCTGATAATGAAATCCTTTTAAAAGGAAAAACCATAACTCCGGGTTATTATAACAAGCCTGAAGTAAATGCGGTTTCGTTTACTGAAGATGGTTATTTCAGAACTGGTGACGCAGGAGCTCTTGACTCAGACGGCCATTTAATTATTACAGACAGAATCAAAGACTTATTTAAGACCTCAAATGGCAAATATATTGCCCCTCAGCTTATCGAAACCTCACTTTGTTCAGACAAGTACATTGATATGGCTGCAGTTATCGGCGATGGAAAAAAATATGTTACAGCTTTGATAGTCCCTGCATTTACAATGTTACCTGAATTAGCGGTTTCGTTGGGAATAAACGGAGTTGATACTAAGGAAATTCTTAAGGATAACAGGGTATATGAATTCTTTGAAAATCGTATAAGAATGATTCAAAAGAATATGGCCGGCTTTGAGCAGATTAAGAAATTTGCACTTCTGGACGAACCTTTCACAATGGAAAAAGGTGAATTGACAAATACATTGAAAATGAGGCGTAAAGTAATCATCGAACATTACTCCGGAGTCATAGATGGCTTATACTGATTTTTTTGTTACCTTTGCGCACTAAAATTTTTGAAGCAAAAAACAAATTATTCATGATTACGACCGAACAGATAAAAGAAGTTCAGGAGCGCGAGCACGCGTTGAGGAGGTATCTTTGACATCGACCAAAAGATAATACAATTAGAAGAAGAAGAGCTCAGAACTCAGGTTCCGGGATTTTGGGACGACAATAAAGCCGCAGAGGCTCAGATGCGTAAAGTTAAAGCTATTCGCCTTTGGATAGATTTGTACAATGAAGTGGTAAAAGCCAACGAAGAGCTTCAGCTTGCATATGATTTTTATAAAGAAGAAGCTGTTACTGAAGAAGAAGTTGATAATGCCTATTCTCACATATTGAAGTTACTTGAAGACCTTGAGCTACGCAATATGCTTAGAAAAGAAGAAGATAAGCTTGGTGCAGTTCTTAAAATAAATTCCGGAGCAGGCGGTACAGAGAGTCAGGATTGGGCTTCAATGCTTTTCAGGATGTATCAACGCTGGGCTGAAAGTCAGGGATACAAATCGGAGGTAACAAATATTCTTGACGGTGATGAAGCCGGAATAAAAACAGTTACCATGACAATAGAAGGTGACTATGCTTACGGCTATCTTAAAGGCGAAAACGGTGTTCATAGACTTGTAAGAGTTTCTCCATATAACGCACAGGGTAAACGAATGACATCTTTTGCTTCTGTTTTTGTGGTTCCGTTAGTAGATGATACTATTGAAATTGAAATAAAAGACTCTGATATTACCTGGGATACTTTCCGTTCTTCAGGAGCAGGAGGACAGAACGTAAATAAAGTCGAAACCGGTGTAAGATTACACCACCTACCAACCGGAATTGTTATTGAAAATACCGAAGGTCGTTCACAGCTGGGTAATAAGGAGAATGCTCTTAGATTGTTGAGGTCTCAACTCTATGAACTTGAGCTGGAAAAACGTCGTGTCGAACAGCAAAAAGTTGAGGCAGGAAAGAAAAAGATAGAATGGGGTTCACAAATACGTAGTTATGTATTTGATGACCGAAGGGTTAAAGATCACCGCACCAATCATCAAACCTCTGACGTTCAAGGTGTCATGGATGGAGAACTTGAAGGCTTTATAAAAGCATACCTGATGGAATACGGGGGAGAAGAAGCATAATTTTTTAAAAAGCTATATATAACACCGGTGACTATGTTTTTATGACATAAGCGCCGGTGTTTTTGTTTATTTTAATAATATAGAACCCTTTTTTGGGAAGCAAAGTTGTTGCTTTCCCATTTATAGTTTTTAATTGTTTTACCAGCCTTCCGGAAATATCATAAATATGTACTGGCAATTGATTTTGTGTGTAAGTATCAATTTCCAGAATACTGTTTTTGACAAGGACAGATATCTCCTGATAATATACATTTTTGTTTGAAGTGGTTTTAATAGTAATAGTTTTCGATTCAGGACTTGTTACTCCATATTCAGAGATTGCCTGAACAGAATATTGGCCATCACCCTCTGCTGTAAAAGATGTATCTGTAAAAAAAGCAAATGGTTTTTTATCTTTTAAAACTAAATAACAAATACAGTCAGGGTTTTTATTCCAGATAATCTTATATTCACCGTCTTGATCAAGTTTCACTGATGGAGTTAATGGCCTTTTTGACAGGCGGTCTGGTTTCCATGCATCATTACCTGATAATACTTTTTCAAGACTATATTCTTTAGCTGCAGAATCACTTAAAACCGGATTATATTTGGCTGTGATAGTATCATTTCCGCAGATAAAGCTGGCGTGTCTTTTGCTTAGATCAATTGTATTTCCATACACGTCTTTAGAGTTATATTCGGCATAAAGAGCAGGAGGAGTACTTCCCATGCTTGTCCACCCGTATTGAAATGGTAAAATTTTCATAGTCGTATTGATGAAAACCGCTCTCGGAGCATTATGCCATGGCCTGCCCAGGCTATATCTGTTTGAATTTGATTCATGACCATCTATACAACAATTATTAAATACATACCCATATTTAGCATTAGAATCATGTGATCCGGCAACAACAACAGCCACAGTATCCCAGGTTTTAGAGTTTTGCATCATAAGATTTCTTTTTTCCAGGAAAATATTGCAGCTGTCATAAAAGTTAGCTCCACTGCCGTAAATAAAATCAATAGTTCCTTTTATATCACAATTTGCATAATAATGTCTGTCTCCACCGGTTCGTTTAGTATCCTGATGGCCGGAGAATTTTACATTTTTATATATATTGTTTTTCCCTTCAGCATAGCAAGCTATGCTGTACAATTCAACGTCAGGATTAATCGTATTTTTAATTGTCAGGTTTTCCATGTAGATATGTTGTCCCTGAATGTTCACCACAGGGCAGGCTGTATTAGCGATAATTACACTATCCTTACTTTGCCCAATGAAAGAAATATTTTTAATATTTTCCGGTATGGTTAGACTTTCATTATAAATACCGTTTTTGATGTAAATATAATATCTGGTTGCAGAGTTTACCGGCATAAATTCGATAGCGGCATTAATTGTTTTTCCTCTTTTACCATAAATGGGACTGGCGTTTTGATCTACTATAAAATCAACAATTTTTCTGCTTACTGCCGGTTTGCTTTTAGTTGTGAAACTAAGCACCGTATTTTCATTTTCTGTTTTATCATTAACACCCTTAAATGCACCTTTTGGTATATTTAAGGCATATTTAGTTGCAAACTCCAAACCTGCATACTTAATTAAAGCGATGTTATTAATAATTGTAACCTGACATAATTCACTATTAAGTGTCACCTGAGCCGACCCAATCATAATTGGTTGACTGTAAGTCAGTACTATGTTTCCTGATGTAGAAACCTCTGTTTGTCCTTCCTTTGGTAGTGTGTTAGTAAGGCTAATTGAAAATGCCTGAGAGCAATATCCAATTATTATTACAATTAGTGTAAGAATGTTTTTCATTTGTATCAAAATTTATGCTACAAAATTACTTTTCACATTGACAAACATTTGTAAAAACTGTTTTGATTTTGGTAAAAATTAGAGAAC
>CAZFUO010000085.1:0-9080 GCA_964522065.1 uncultured Bacteroidales bacterium
AGGCTCATGCCGTATAACTCGTGGAAATCTACAGTAACCTCAACAAGCACCTTATGACCTGCTTTTAATCTTGATCCAGTTTTGTTTTCAAAAAAAGCTCCCAGTTCTGACCAGGTATTAGCCCAGATAGTAGCTCTTGACCTGGCGCAAATAACATCTTTATCTGCTTTTTTTTGTATCAGTTCAAGATAGCAATGGCCTGAATAATGTTCTTTTATTTCACTAATCTCTGCCTGAATCCAGTACGATTCGGGCAAAGAATATTTAACAGCCTTCTTTACCAGTGAATTCAATTCAAGTAGCGTCATTGTATTCATTTCCTTCTGATTTGAATTTTGTTTGACGACACAATTTTCCCGGAATTCACAAGTGTTACCACATAAATACCTTGTGCAAAACCTGAAAGGTCAAGCATATGGTATTGCCCGTTAAAGCTGTCTTCTTTTATCTTTTTTCCAGTCAGGTCGTAAACCAAACACTTAATTTTATTATCAGCACCCGAGAAATTTGCAATATAAAGCCTGTCATCAGCGGGATTAGGATAACAAAACCAATCAGGAATATCTTTTTTTAAAGGGTATTCGTTTAATGATAACCATATTTTATAAGCATTAGGCATTCCGAAACCGTATTGAGTGTCGGGTGTTTCAGCTTTATCACCGCTCTTTAAAATTTCCTGTATTAACTCCTTAGAAGACAAAGTGGGAAAAGCTTGTTTAATACATGCAGCAAGACCGCTTACAAGAGGAGCAGAGTAAGATGTACCCGATCCTGACTTAACATTGCCTGTTATTGGGTCAATAATTGATGTACCACCACCCAAAGCAACTACATCAGGTTTTATACGGCCATCTGAACTTGGTCCTATTGAACTAAAACTACTAAGTTGATTACTGCTGTTTACTGACCCAACAGAAAGAACTCCATCTACATCTGCCGGAAAGCTTATTTTTTTCCAACTGTTATTTCCATCGTTCCCTGCACTGCAAACTACAAGAAGACCTTTATTTACAGCCATGGCAGCAACCTTGCTTATAAAGGCTGTTTTTCCATCAAGCTGTGATTGATTATAAGACATTGACAATGAATCAAATCTATTGTATCCTAAAGAAGATGAAACAATATCCACTCCCATACTATCGGCAAACTCAATTGCTGCTGCCCAATAATCTTCCTCAATAGGGAACTCGCTATTAACGTCTTCAGTTCTTAATAAAAGATAATCAGACTCAGGTGCTATACCGGTATAAACAAATTGTGAGTCTGCAGCAAGTGTAGATAAAACAGCAGAGCCGTGATAGTGCCCGTCAAATATTGATGATGGCGGATAAATAAAATCCTTACATGCCAGAATGTTGGTTTTGGTAAACCATTTTGAAGAGTCAGCGTTTAAAAATCCGGCATCTAGAAGTGCTATCATAACCCCTTTACCCCTGTATCCGGCAGAATGCAGAGGGGGGATTCCAAGCAAATTATTTTGAGTAAGGGTTTTCCCGAATACATTTGATGAATCTGCCCTTAAAGCATTAAACTTTACTGATTTCTTTTTCTCCGCTTTTGAAACCTCTTTACCGGCAACCCAGACTAACTTTGCGTCTTTTACAAATCTAAAAGTTTTAAAAAAATCAGACAGACTATCGGCAGTTGCACTTACAACAACACTATTCATCCATCTGGAGCTGGTTACAATTTTATAACCTGCTTTATTTAGTACATCTGTATATAACTTGTATATAGGATAATCTGTTGAGTCGATCTGAATATTCCATAAATATCTTTTTGCCAGCGCAACATCAGATAATTGTGGGACATTCTTTTTTATATTCTTATCTCCGCCTTTATCCTTAAATACAATTCTGTACCTGAAAGCATCTTCATTTGCAGATACGTTCAGTGTAAAAAATATAAAAAACAAATAAAACAGATTTCTCATACTTGTACAAAAAGTTTCACCTTATTGCAAAAGTACAAAAATAAGATGATTTTATCTTGTAATTAATACAACAGCAGACGCTGAAATTCCCTCTTCTCTTCCGGTAAACCCAAGCTTCTCACTTGTTGTCGCTTTTATCGAAACCGCATCTTTCTCGATATTAAGCAAAGGAGCCAGACAAATCTGCATTTGAGGTATGTAGGGTTTAAATTTTGGTCTTTCGGCACATATAGTAGCATCTATATTTGACAATTTCCATCCCTTTTCTGAAATTAGTTCGATAACCTTTTTTAAAAGAATCTTGCTGTCAATATCCTTAAAATCTGCAGATGTGTCAGGAAAATGATAACCAATATCTCTCATACCTGCTGCTCCAAGAAGAGCATCACAAATGGCATGAATCAACACATCGGCATCAGAATGCCCTAATAATCCAAATTCATGTTCAATTTTCATACCACCTACCCACAGATCTCTGCCGGGAACCAGTGCATGAACATCATAACCGTATCCTACTCTGATCTCCATATTAAATTATCTGCCTGCCAACATTCTTATACCTTCTAAATCGAATGCAAGTGAAAATCTTAATGTTTTATCAAGTGGATTACTTTGTGATTGTGACACGAGGTAAGAAGCATCAAGTCTGAACATACTCATTTTAAAACCTGCACCAAAAGTGAAAAATTTGCGGTTTCCCTTAAATTCATTTTCATAATAATATCCGCCGCGTACAAAGAACTGATCGTTATAAGCATATTCCATACCAAGTGACCAGTAAATTTCCTGAAGTTCTTCTCTCAGCCCGTTTGGAGCATCTCCGAATGACTTGAAAATACCTTCAATAGAAGAAATGCCTTCACCATAATCAGTTGAATCCTGAGGAGTTGGCACCAGCATTTTGTTAATGTCAAATGAAAAATTAAATGAATTATAATCGTCAACAGGGTAATGAACAGTTGTTCCAAGTCTTAAATTTGTTGGCAAAAATAAACTTGTATTGCCACCGTCGTAAGATATTTTTGTACCGATATTAGATATATTAAAACCTAATGCAACAGATCCTCTTTCTCTTCCGAAGTAAACAGGTCTGTTGTAATAACCTGAAATGTCAGCAGAAAAAGCATTACCTGCTGGGTCGTCGCCACTCATCAAATCTGATATTATGTATCTCATGGCAACCCCCATTGAGAAGTTTTCTGACAATAGTCTTGAGTATCCAAGATCGACTGACATCTCATAAGGTTGAATAGCATATCCGGGGTCATCAAGCATCTGTCTTAAAATAACCTCTCCAAGAGAGAAGTATCTTAGAGAGCCACTTAAAGCCTGCCTGTCTCCAAGTTTGTAATAACCTGTCAATGATGCCAAATCTATATCACTGGCAAGTTGAGATAGCCATGGGGTATATGATAAAGCAAAACCTGCAGAATTGTCAATAAACGAATATTTAGAAGGATTCCAGTATTGTGAATAAACATCAGGCTTTGTTGCAGCACCTATATCACCCATACCACTTGCAACAGCATCTGAAGATATACCCAGGGAGTAAACTGAACTGGCAATAGGGTTGTAAACATCTTCAGCTTTTACTGATGAGTAAGTCAAAACAAGACCGGCTATAAAACAAACAAATATCTTTTTCATATATAAAATCAATATATTTTAAAAACAAACATACTAATAATAACTGACCTTAGTGATTTTTATTGTGGTGTAAGGCGTATTTTTTCGGATATAAAAGTTGAAGAACCATTAGAATCGGTCACTAGCACCTTACAAATAAATATTCCACCATCTGAGACTGAGATATCATTATTTTTTGTATTCCAGATAAATTCATCACTAACAGAGGTTCCGGTCTGCATCTTCTCTTCTTCCTGCCAAACCATTCTTCCGGTCAAATCAAAAACCTGAACTTTCACATTTACGGCAACCTCAGGACGATCGTGTGAAAATCTGAATACTATATCAGATGAATTCTGAACATAACGCAAACCTGATAATTTTGGAGAAACACCATTTGAAACCTTAAACTTCATTGTTTTGACTCCGGAATTATTATGAACATCCCAAGCCCTGAATTTAAGAGTATGCCAGCCCTCAGATAATAAAGGCAATGCAAACCTTATAATGCCTGAATTATAGCTTCCAATATCACCCATGTAATAATTATTGAGAACAAACGATAAAGTTGGATCATCATCAATAATTAAATGGAAATCGTGTCCTATACCGTTACCTGAAGTATTCAAACCGCTTTCGTCTGAAATCTTTGCTATAAATGTAGGAGTTTCATTGACAGTACTCCCCTCAGTAAATGACTCACTATTCAAATACAATTGTATATTAGGTCCAATTGTGTCTATACCTGATGAGTTGCCCGAACCGCCCAGTGCAAAATTTTTATAATATCCCTGTGCTTCATTGCGTGATTTCATGTCATAAGCATAAAAGTTCATCGAACCCGGCTGGAATGAATATGATATATCCTTAGGAACCACAAAGGTGAAACTAAAAACACCATTTGCAACTGTATCCTTGCCGGTAAAAACAACTTTGCTTTGATCGAAATAGGTAAAAATATCTGCTCCATCACTACCCAGTGTTTTCACCAAATCCTTAGAATCCATTACGGTAGGAAAAATATAGCCATTAAAATCTGTAGCAGGGCTACCATCTTCCTTATATAACTGCCCAGTAATCTTTACCTTTTCAAGAGCTTTAAATGTGTCAATAACAGCACTGACCTGATTATTATTCACATGAGTAACCTTTACAGAAAACTCAGGGTATGCCAGCTTTAGAGCAGGATCTCCAATAAGTGTAAAACTCAACTTATTCCTGTCGTATCTTAAAGACTCACTACTCTTTGTAAGATGCATTATCTCACCTAATGAGTTACGAACTCCATTACTTTTGGAAAATATATTTTCAGTAAAACTCTTATTGATCACAAAGTTGTTTGAAGAATATACTATTCTGGTTGTCGTATATAAAGCTACACCACCTCCATATCTGTTAAGAAAAACCATTTCACCACTTGAATACTCAGGAGCATCATATCTGGTAAAATCACAGGTAGCAGTTACCCAAAGCGGCAGGCTCTTATTGGTAAGATTGTTAACATTTTCATATTTTAATATCCTTTCTGATGTCCACTCTTTTGTCGAACCATGTCCGGTATAGTTTATCATCAACAGACCCGAATTTATAAGATCGCCCAATTTCTTTTCACCATCAGGAATAGTAGCCCCTGAAGCAGTAATAACCTTTTTATATGCATCAACATAAATACGGTTAACCATAAACTCTGGAAAATTCTTCTCAACACTGGCAGCCAAAGTCTCTGCTTGCTCCATATGGACATTATCATCACCATCATCAGCCACATACAATAATCGGTTCTTCCAAGGGCCCTTTCTGGCATTTTGCATATAAGAAATAGTCTTATCAACTACCCCTTCAGCTTGCTGAACAGTATTAACAGGAAACCGCCCAATACCGATATCTAACCTTGCAAGCGACAGGTTTGCCCCTTCATTGTCATCAAGAAATCCGAAGTAATCATCAGTCACAAAAGACTGAGTTCCTTCAAGACTTTCAACAGACTGATAAGTAAGTAAATGATTAAACTTACTTACAGCACTACCCTGAAATGCCGCAGAGACTTTTCGGTTATCATAAACACCTCCTCCAAACAATAACAAATACTTAGGGATTGAGCTGGTTTCTCCAGATTTATCATAGTAAAATTTCATCATTCTACGGTATGCAGTTGCATCAGGTGTTCCCGATGAAAATTCATTATATATCTGTTCAGGAGAAACCACTAATACATTAATACCATCATATTCTGTATGTGCTTTAGCCAGTCTTAAAGCTTGATCTCTGAATATATCAGGACTAATTATGACCATGCAAACACTTTCATATGAATGCAAATTCTGATTCTTAACATTGCCCTCGATAACAGGTTTCTCAAAACTACCATTTAAATCAACACAGACATACTCTCTGAGACTTGTACTGGCTGCGTTAAAAATGTAATTGCTTTCAGAAAGGTTTCCTTCAATTAAAACCATATTATTTGGATCTGTTATATCAAAAACTCTTGTTGAAGCATTAGCATTTGAAACTACAAAATTCGCAATTTTACCTACTCCAACACTCAAGGGATCTCTGAACATAACCTGACTACCACTTAGGCTGAGTTTCCTTCTGTAATTTAATGTAATATAATTTAAGAAAGCTTTTGGATTTGAGGAATTACCGTATCTGTTATAAGTAAGTTTCACACTTACATCTTCCGAACCCGGACTAAAAGTACTTGTTCTTGAAGATGATGTAGCATATGTATATAAATTTGATGTTGATATACCTGACATTGACATTGTGTGAAGTAAATTTCCATTTACACTTACATCACAAGTAGATTGTTGTGTGTTGTTAGCAATAAACTCACTTTGCAGGTAAACAGGTTGCTGCAAATTAACATCAGTCAGTTTAAATGGAAAAGTCTGGTTATTGTTTGAAATAAAATCTTCACCGTATAGTTCTCTGCCAGTGCCACTTGAAGCAACTGATTCACCTATGTTTACCCTATCAGATTCATGAAGAATATAATCGGTAAAATCTGTAACAGTAACATTATAAGTATTTGGCGAAGGTAAAGATGCTGAAACAAGTGTACCTTGCTCTCTCTCACCTACAAAATAATAAGCCTTATCAGAATAGTGATTTCTAACTCTGTAGAATGTATTTGCATTGGTATTCTTTTTCCAGTTAACGGTTCCGTTAGCGTAAAAAAGAATATAATCGCCAGCATTAAAAACGCCATCACTACCAATGTGCTTCCACACAGCAACTTCAGGTAAATCATCTTTATAATTTGATTTGCTGAAATCCTCGTCAAGCAAGAAGCCACCATAGCCGTATATCTGAACTTTTTGAGGATCGATTCCCATGCTTACAATATCCTGATAAGTAAGCATATAAACTCCTGACTTCCTTACACTAATTTTCTTCCAGATACCTTTTGACAAAACACTGTTAGTCTTGTAATCAACAGCACTTCTTAAATTGCTGGCTTCAATTACCGGAGATATTTCAAGCTCAAATGATGATAATCTGTAAACATCTCTGCCTTTTTTAATAAAAGGCAGAAAACTTACATCAATCAGTTTTTCTTTTTTTGAAACACCAACATTTTTATTGATAACAATAACATTGCTGATGTCTTTGTATTTAAGTAGAACTTTTTTTGATTCTGCAAAACCAAGCTTTTCATATACAGGATATGAAATGCCAACAGAATAATCGTTAGCATCAATATCAGGCTTTAATGTTGCAGCATAAAATGGCAATAAATTATCGTCAGTTTTTACCGAACCCGCAAAATCAAGATTATCCCACTCAAGCGATATACCTTTTGCCTGGTTACATGTAAGCAATAAAAATAATGCTATAAAAATGGAATATATGATTTTCATCTATAACAATCTTGTTTTATAGATAAACGCAAAATCAATTGATTTCGTATTTTACTTAATTCTCAGGTCCAGAAGTTTTTTGTCTTCAAGATAAGCTTCCAGATGGTCATTTATATTCAGCGGACCTATTCCTGAAGGTGTTCCTGTGTAAATTAAATCTCCTGTTTTTAAAGTAAAAAACTTTGAAGTGTACTCAATAATTTTATCAACAGCAAAAATCATATCTGAAGAGCAACCTGCCTGAACTGTTTTTCCATTAATATCCAAATGAAAATTTATAGACTTAATATCACCAGCTTCTTCCAAAGATATAAATTCACCAAGTACAGCTGACTGGTCAAATCCTTTAGAAATCTCCCAGGGCAAACCTTTGCTACGAAGCTTTCTTTGAAGATCTCTTGCTGTAAGATCAAGTCCAACAGTTATCTCTTTATAATATCGATGAGCAAATTTCGCCTGAATATTTTTACCCAGTTTACAAATCTTGATAACCAATTCTGTCTCATAGTGAATTTCGTCAGAAAAGTCAGGAAGAAAAAATGGCATATTTACAGAAGGAGATGAAGCAGGTGCAAAAGATATTGAAGAATCAGGTTTAATAAAAATAACTGGTTCCTCTGGTTCAGGATTATTTAGCTCCAGTAAATGTTTACGGTAATTCATACCGATGGCTATTACTTTCATTTTTTTTATTTTTTACTGGTTTTCCAGTCGATTAAACATTAAAGCAAGGTGTGCATAAATTGAAGTATTCTGTACAACTATATTCTCAGGCATTCTAATTCTGTATGGAGTAAAATTCCAAACAGCTTTAATACCCCATTCAACCATTTTTTCGGCAACTTCCTGCGCCTGATCAATAGGTACTGTCAATATACCAATAGAAATACCAGATTCAGACTGTAGCCTTTTAAAATCTTTAATGCTATATACTGTAATACCGTTAATTGTTTTACCAATTATATCAGGATTTACATCAAATCCAGCTACTATCTCCAAACCATACTGAGATAATCCATTGTCATGTAACAAAGCTCCTCCCAGACTTCCAACTCCAAAAAGAAAAGCTTTGTGAGGGCTTCCAAAACCCAGAAAATGCTGTAGTACTTCTATCAACTCTTTAACATCATATCCTACCCTTGTTTTTCCGGCAACATTAATCATTGATAAATCTTTTGCTATTTGAGATGCACCAACATTTATTGCTCTTGATATTTGAGTAGAAGAAACATAATTCTCCCCTTTAGCCAGCTCAAGCTTCAGGTAAGCCAGATACCAAGGCAATCTTCTTAAAGTTGGTTCGGGAATAGTACTCATTTACTTATTTTTATACACTTTTGCACAAAAATAATAAAAAAAACCAATTTACTGAATATAGAGTTGTAAGGGTAAATTTTCAGGACTATTTTTGAGTAATATTTAAAAAGGAAAAAAATGGCAAAAGAAGACTGGAAAGATCTTTTGAGTAGTGTAAAAGTTGATAAAACTGAAAACGAAACTCCGATTGTTCAACCCATAAAAGAAAAAACAAAAAAACAAGATCTCATAATTCGTTTTGAGAAAAGGAACGGTAAACCTGCAACTATTATCAGCAATTTTGAAGGAAGCGAAAGTGATTTAAAAGATTTAGCAAAAGAGCTTAAGATTTTTTGTAG
>CAZFUO010000086.1:0-9038 GCA_964522065.1 uncultured Bacteroidales bacterium
TTTAGCTAGCCCAATCTTTATTAAAGACGTTTTCAGCTAAATTTTTATTATTAGTTTTTCCTGATTCTGCATTGGATTCTCCACCATAGTAAGAATCATCTGACCCTTCCTGTGTACCTGTTATTAGCAAGAGCAGTTTATCGCACAAACACAATTGCAATAAGCTCCACCAATAATCATTTTTTGTCCACTTTTTTGTATTTCACTCTGTGAAAGAGTGTTTAAACTTAATTTTTAGCATCTTATATGGTTTGTTGTATTTTATACAGCAAATATCAAGACAATTGATGTTGTGAATTTTGTTGGAATCGGTTACACTCAGTACACAGCCAACTCTTTTGATGATAGATTTACTCATGGTATATTATGTTATTAGATTGAATCTGAGTGTTGTGGAGATTTTGCAATATTAATTATTTTTATATTGAATATATAATTAATATTGTTAATAAAGGTTAATTATGCATTTCTTCAATATTTTCACAATTATACTAATGAGGTTTTATCTTTTATCTTTTATCTTTTTAGTTTTCCGTACATGATGTAGTTGTTATCGTTATCGTCAATTGAATTCATTAGCTTTATCATGAGTTTTTATATCTCCAAAATCATCAAAATCGGGTTGTCATCTTCTTTGATTCCGGGGATGTCTTCCATTAGTTCTCCCGGAGAAAGCTTAAAGATCAATTTGTGTTGAGTTACGTATTCTGGCAACGCATGAATCACGTGCCCCGAAGGCAAGGTGTAGGCAAATCCATCAGAAAAGACCTCTTTCGTGACAACATTCTGTAGGCTATGTCGTGATATAATTTTTCCACTCAGTAAGTCCCACAACTCAGAAACTTCCAGACCTTTATATAGGTACTTCATTAATACATAGTTCGAGAAAACATCAAAATGAAAGTTCTTTGGGTAGTTTGGGTTTAAATTTAAAAAGGCTTTAAATAGATCAGAACGTTCAGATGATGGAATGGTCAAATCTCCCTTGTTTACCACAAACGCCGGCCAATCCTTTGTGTCTGAATAGGCGAATACTGTATCTGTAATTAAAGCATTGTTGATTAAGAAAATATCTTTTGTATATGAGGAGTTACTGAAAAACGCTTGCTTGAACGTTTCCTTACCATAATGCACTGTGTCAAATGGGAACTTCTTTGACAACTCATTCAAATTCTTGTCGAAGACTGAGATGAAGTATTTTCCCTTATTATTATAAGCTATTATTCTGTTCGTACTTAAATACAAGATATTAGAAATATTTAAGCCTTGTGTTGGGGTTGATTTAATGAGTTTGCCACTAATGGAATAAGTCAGTAAGTTTTTTTTGTTCGAATCATAAATATGTATGGTTGAATCGATTGGAAGAAAAGAGATATGATTCAAAGCTAAATATTCTCCAGGACCATTCCCTTTATGATTGAAAGTATAGTTAAATTTCCCCTCATTAGTGAATACAAGAATGTTGTAGTTGGCTAGATCGCTGATTATTATGTCTTTATTGTCTAAGTATGTTAAATTGGGGATGGCAAGTAGTGAGGTCTTAGTTGTTTCAAGTGGAATGAATGTGACTTTCTTTTGAAGGCTGTTCCAGGTGAAGGTGTCGGGTACATTTTTATCAATATATCCAGCAAGGTTCAAGATTGGCAGAGAATTAGTTGAATCGCTTATTTCTTGTTTTTGTTGTTTTTTACAGGCTACTAATGCAAGCAATAACAACGAGATGAATAAAGTTTTTTTTAATGATTTACTATTTTGAACTGTCATAACTCGGTTTTAGTTTATAGGTGTATAATTGTTTAAAACTCTATTTGTTACTTGAAAGTTGAAATCATCAAAACAGGATTATCCCCACTTGAAATAGTAAAGAATACTTTGTTGTTGAATTTACTTATTATCTTACTTGAACTTATTTTTATCTTTTCAGTTTTCCGTACATGATGTAGTTGTTATCGTTATCGTCAATTGAATTCATTAGCTTCGTAAGCGATTGACGCTGCTTTTCTGTGATTTTTTTGTTTTTTAACTGTACGGAGATTTCATGCATAAGCTGTCCGGGATCAATGTTTCTTACATAATATCCATTTGAACATGATAACCATGAAATAGGGCTGTTGCCTAAATAATTATTGTAAAACTTGTAAAACGCACCTCTAAGAGTATTTTTATCTACAATATACATAGCAGGATATTCTGTAGTAGAAACATTGTCAGATAATTTAACTTCAACTGTCACATTGCCAATGAAATGACGTGGAAGTTCGTTATTCCAATGTATTTTTTTAGTTTTATTCTTAAAGTCCAAAGTGAATTTAGGCAAAAGTTTATTATTCAGATAGTCATAATGGTAGATGGTGTCTGGTCTGAGTTCGTAAAATGTAAATATTGAAAAGTCAAAACCTCGCGTGTTTCTGTCTGATGAAATCTCATTGCTAAAGTCTGGTCTTATGCATAGATGTTGTCTTCTTATTGTGTTTAAAACTTTTCCATCAAATTTTTGAGTCCAGGCTACATGGGCATCATTGCCAAATGGAAGCTGGGCTACTGAAAGAATGGCCTTTTCAGAATCAATAAATATTTTTCCCTTTGGAACACGATATGGAAGCGGTATGGGTTTTAATGTCTTTCCGGTAAAATCGTAAACCAAGACTTTATCACTTTGCCATGGCAACAGGTATATTCTTTTGTTTTTTTCATCAAGTATGTCATCATACACATTTTGGTACTCGTTAGGCCCCTGGCCATATGAGCCTATATTTGTAATAAATTTTCCGTTTTTGCTAAATAACTTGTAAGGATTTTGCTTTTTGTTTCTTATCAAAAAATAGTTATCAGATACTGTTACATTAGCATCACTTACTAGTGCTTGGTCTTTGTTTTCGAGTTTTACAATATGGATATTTTCGACTAACTCACTAAGTGGTATATTAACTGTATCTTTCAGTTTTGACAGATCGCAGGAAATCATTGTTGATTTATTAACTATAACTCTTTTGGCTACAACATCCATTTTATCTAATACGGATGCTGCAGGTTTTGACGATTTTTGTCCTGATGCAATGTATGTTGCTGACAATAGTAATAGAGACAATGTGAAAATCAGGTTTTGTTTCATAGTTTTTGTGTGTTAGTTTTGATTGTAAAACTAATCGTCAAATTAAGTTTGAGCAAAAATACAAGTGGACAAATCTGTATTTTTCTCTTGGTTTAATTGATGGATTATGAGTAAAATAAATATCTATTAACTAAAACCATGGTGGACACTAAAGCTCTTTAAGGCAGTCATCGAGGCTTGACGTCGCATCGATTATACCCAGTTTGTCTTTTTTGATACGATATTTCTTTTTTGTAATTGCTGCTTTGCTAAGACAATAGATATCTGATAAATCCTGAAGATTTACATTTATTTTAACAAGGCAGCAAAACTTTAAATCTTCATCATCAAGTTTTGGGAAGTTTTGTTTAAGCCTTAGATGAAAACCCGGGTAAACTTCATCAATTCCTCTGAATAATTCATTCCATTCTGTCTGAGTGAAGAATATCTTTTTATTAGCGGATTCATCAGAGTTATTCTCTGAATTGTCTATTCCTGAAATCGATGGAAGCTTTCTAAACAGATTAATTCGACGAATTAGAGATTCGCGTAAGTTTGATTCTTTTTCACGTAGCCTGCTGATTTCCTCATTTTGTTTTAAAAGAAGATTTTCCTGTTCAAGTTGATATGCTTTATTTTTAAGTAATTCTTCTTTAATATGACTTTCTCTTTTATCTCTTATTCTTTTCTGTCTCAGGTAAAGTATGTATAAACCTGCCAGTAAAAGAATGATAACTATTAAAATGGAAAGTAAAATAATGTCTTTTTCTTTTTGTTTTATTTTTAGTTTGTTGTTTTCGTTTGTAAGCTGTTCTTGTTTATATTTTTGCTGTATGGCTGCTGATGATATGCTGTTTTCTATGTTTTCATAAAGGTCAGTTACATTTTTTTGATAAAGTAAAGCATTATTGTAATTACCACGCTCTGACTCGAGGTTTCTCAACAACGTAAATGCTACATCTGCAACAAATATATCGTTTCCTGTTGATGCTAATTTTGCATAGTAAACTGCTGAATCAGGTTTATTAATTTTTTCATACAAAATAGCTTTGATCAGGTTGTTTGATGGGATATCTCTTCGATTTATTCTTAATTCATGAGCTGCCTTATAGTTATTTATCGCTTTTGTGGTATTTCCTTTAGTTTCGTAAAAACCGCCAAGTACCTTATATATTTTATATTGAATATCTTTATTATTACTTGCTTTTGCCTCACTAAGTATGTTATATAGTAGTTCAATTGCATTGTCCTCATTACTATTATTCAGGCTATTTAGGGCAAGATTAATTTTGGTTTCCAGTTTACTTGAAATATCCTGCTTTTCGATTTCCGGTATATTAATCGACTTGGTTTTATTTGAAGAAACTATTTTTTTATTATCATGACTATTGCAGCATGCTAAAATGCTTATTGCTGAAAGTATTATTATATAAAAGCCGGTATTTCTTTTGTTTAGTTTCATTGTGGAAAGATAGATCTTTTTAATATAAATCTGAATTGAATTTTACAACCATCAATACCGGATTATCATCTTCTTTTAAACCTGAGGCGATTTTTTTTAGCTGGCCGCTGAGTTTACCTTCTTCATGTGCTTTAACCAATTTATGCGACAAATATTGATGGACATATTGATTTTTACTCATTTCATTGAAAGAAAATCTTTGAGCTAAAGTCTTGCTTTCCTGATAATCGGCATTCTGTATATCGTCAATGTAAAGTTTATTTGTTTTTATGTCCAGTACATATGATTCTTCTTCGACTTTATCAAGTTTTTCTTGAATCCCTTTATAAGTGGGTGCCTGATAGTCATAATCTGTTTTACCGAAAAAGAAATAGTTATCAGTTTTTATATGAGCATTTAGGACTATGGGATAACTGGTTTCAGAAAGAGAAGGAGTTCTGATATATAAAGGTTTTAGCTTTCTATCGCTTGTAATATTATAAATCGTGTCTGAGGAAATATCTGCAAGCATAAATCCATTTTTTATCCGTATGATTGGTTGAGTAAATAAAAATATTAACAATCCTTTATCTCCCCAGAATCTTTCGGGTACAAGTTTTGAGATTGGAGTTATAATCGTATCTACAATACTACCATCAATTTTAGAAATAAATCTGTAATTGTTTAGTTCTGGTTTTCCATTTTTAGGAAAATTCGTATAACAAACAAGATATAAGTCTTTATTAAAGCTGTTTAGTGTATTTAGAGAGCCTTTTCTCTGGACGCTAATGCGCCTTATGAAATTTCCTTCAAGAGAGTATGCTATAATTTGTCCTTTTAAGATATCGTATAAAGATATTTCCTGGCTAGTTTCATCATATGTAACATTTAATATGTTCAAATATTCTTCTCCGTTTCCTCCTTTATGGTTGAATTTTGAAATGAATTTTCCTTTACGGTCAAAAGTGAAGAAATCGCCCTCTTCTTTGTTACAGACAATTATTGTTTTATCAGTGATAAATATACTATTGTAACTATCTATCAAGACATCCTTATTCGTTTCTAGAGGGATGTATTCTACAGAAGCAATGTCCTGCCAGCTTAGAGATAATTTTGGATATTCTTTTTTGAGATCAATCAAAGTTGGTTCATCCTTGTTTATATTTGATGCAGAAGCCACATTCTTTTTATTACAGGCAACAATTAAAATTGCCAAACAAATAAATAGAACGAAATTAATACTTTTGTAGAGTTTCATGTAATTACCTTTTTTGTGAGTTTATAAAATGATTTGGCTAAAACAATAAGGCTATCTCTTTAATTTGCCGTAAATCACATAATTATTGTCATTCTCATTTATTGAATTTGTAAGTTGAGTTATTGTGCTACGTTGGTTTGGCGTGATCTCTTTGTTTTCTAGTTGTTTATTTAGTTCCTTTTTGAAATTACCAGGATCTACAATGTTTACATAATAACCGTTAACATATCCTACCCATGGTAATGAGATTTTGCCCCAGAAGTCATTATATAGATTAAAATAACCTCCTTTCAGGGTCTTTTTATTTACTAAAAAGACTTTTGGACATTCAGTTGTTGAACTATGATCGTCAATCTTCACTTCAACTGTGGTATAACCAAGGTAATATTTTGGCAATTCTCCATAGTAATGTATCATTATTGGCTTGCTTTTGAAGTTAAGAGTGAATTTTGGTTTCAACGTAAAATCTCTTCGACTGTAATGATATAGGGTATCCGGTCTGCGATCATTAAATTTGAAGATATTGCAGTCAAATGTCCCCGTATTTTTTGTAGAAATAACATCGTTGCCAAAATCAACCGGGACAGAAAGGTGTGCCGATTTAATTGATTTCTTAATATTCCCTTTGAAATCTTGTGACCAGGCAACCACGGGAATGTTTTCAAATGGAAGTATGCATATTGAAATCAATGAATGATCACCATCTACAAATATTTTTCCTTTTGGGACTTTGTATGGTAATGGTATGGGATCAAGTGCTTTTCCTGTAAAATCATAGACCAAGACCTTATCCGATTGCCAGCATAAAACATAAATTTTCTTGTGCTTTTCATCTATAAAATCTTCATAAGCATTTAAATATTCTCCTGGTCCTTGTCCGTATGAACCAATAGAAGCGATATATTTACCTCTTTTATCAAAAAGTTTATAGGGATTTTGTCTCGTATTACGAACAAGTATGTAGTTATCTGATAAAGTGGTATATCCTAAACCTACCATTGCTTCATCTTTATTTTCAAGCTTTACAATCTTCAAATCTTCAACTAGTTCGCTTAAAGGTAAATCAAAACTCTTATTTAGTTTTGTAAAATCACAGGTTACGACTTGAGATCCATTTGTCTGAACTCTTTTGGCAACAACAGGCATTCTGTCAATCACAGAGTTTTTTACAGAAGTACTAGCCGATATTTGATTAAAACTGATTAGGGAAATCAAAATAATAATTGTTGATAAAACCTTCTTTTTCATTTTCCTGAATTTTGATTGACATAAAAATAGAGTGACTTTTTACCCTATGAAAAAAAATATGCGGACAATATTTGTAAGTAATCTATTTGTATGTGTTTGAAATACAATTGAATATTGAATTGTGAAAATTGATTAGACGGACAGGATTGTAATAAATCATATTTTTTGAATTATATTATCAAGACTTAAGTCAGGATTATCAACTCCGAATTTATCTTTTTTAAGTCTGTATTTTCTTTTAGTAATTGACCCTTTACTTAAGCAGTATATATCTGAAATATCCTGTAAGTCTACATTTATTTTCAAGAGACAACAAAACCGGATATCATCATTGTTCAGCTTTGGATATGATTTTTTCAATGATTCAGTAAAATGTGGGTATGCCTCATTGATATCATTAATTAATTCCTCCCATTCATTTTCAGTCAAAATAATTTTTCCTGAGTTAGTTTTTGAGGTTTCATCATTAATATTATTGTCTGATAATGAAGGGAATTTTTTTGAAAGATTAATTCTTCTTAGTAAAGAAATCCTGAGCATTGCTTCTTTTTCACGTAACTGACTTATTTCATTCGTCTGTTTTAGTAAAAGTATTTCTCTCTCAATATGATTTTTCTTTTGCTTGAGATTTAAAATATACAGTGAAATCAGAAGTATTAATATAAGTAGTAATATTGTCAGAATAATTAAATTTTTTTCTTTCTGCTTTATTTTCAGAATATTGTTTTCAGTTTCAATCTTTTCTTTTTCGTAATCTAATCTAGATTTCTCACTTTTGATATTTCTGGTAAATGAATCAAAAAATAGGTTTATTTTCTTTTCATAATTTAAAGCCTCAGCAAAGCGACCTTGTCTTATACCTTTATTTGCAAGTATTGAGTATGCAACAGCTGCAATAAAGGGATCATTTCCATTTAGTGCAATAATTGAATATTTATATACGGAGTCGGGCATTGATTGTTTATCAAACAGAATTGCCTTTGTAAGATTCCACAACTGAATATTTTCGCGTTTCATGCCGGATTCTCTGATTTTTGTCAGGTAATCCATTGCCTTTTCATAATTTTCTTGCTTTTCGTAGATGATATAGAGCTGCTCAAATATGGTTTTTAGATAATCATTATTATTTATTTTCTCAGATAAAAATAAAGCATTTTCCAGAATATCGATAGCTTCAAGGTTCTTATTGTTTAATTGGTTTGATTCTGCCAAATTAATAATGATTTCGATGATTGATAGAGTATCATTTAAATCTTTGGCCAGTAGTAATGCCTTTTTCTGATATACTATAGCTGAATCATATTGTTTTAACAGTAACTCGTTAAAACCGATTAATTGAAGGTTTTTAATGATTTCTGTCTTGTATTCACTACCCTTGAGCAGGTTGTTTGATAGTTTTAATAGTTCATTTGATGCTGTGTAGTTTTGTTGACTATGTTTTATCAATGCTTTATTAATCAAAGCTTTGTTAAGTTTTAGGGTGTCTTTTTTGTATTGATAATAGTTTATAGCTTGATTAATCCCTGAGTCTGATTTAATATTTATTCCGGTACTTATTGCACAGTTGGATAATAAATAATGATATTTAGCCCTGATACTATCAGGTAAGTTCTCTATATTTTTTATTTTTAGTAATGTCGTATATGATTCTTTAGGTAAAGTGTCATTTAGACTTTCAGCTTTATCCAGAATTTTTAACTCACGAGAATGTGGTTTGCAGCTTAAAAATATAAAAGAGGAAAAAATGAGAATTAATGCCGTTGATGGCTTCATGACTTTTAGTTTGATTTTATTTTTCAATGGTATTTAATTCTACAATTTTAATAAATATAAGATTAAGTAAAATGATATACTGGTTAAACTATGTTAATTGGTTATTGTTTTGCAGGCTAAAGGTGTTTAAGATGTTGCACTACTAAATACCTTACCGGGTTTTAATATGAGAAACTGTCAATATATTTATCAAAAGACGAAAGGGGCAGAGGTATAGGAAGAAAGCT